>JAISNY010000011.1 GCA_031275995.1 Oscillospiraceae bacterium
GCCAGCGCAGCATCCTGATTCGGATATTTTTCAATATAATTATCCAGCAAATCAAACAAACGGGTTACTTCCATTGTAATTATCTTAAATGTTGTTAAATACTTTTTTCGTACTGCAAAGTTAATGAAAAATTAACATTGCCGTATGCTAAACGTGGAAAATAATTGTATCTAACATGTAAATGACAGATAATAAAAATAAGAAATTACACCTTTTCACACAGTTTAAACAGGCAAAAAGCGAGGGAAATATTTTGCAATAACGAAATAGAATAATTTTGCAGATTATTACAATGAACGAATTTGTATTACCTTTGCAGTCGAATAAAATGTTGAAAATAATATGTCTGTTCAAGAATTAAAAACAAGAAAACAAATTTTCGCTTTTCTCAGCAAAATTATTTGTAATCAGAATAGTTACGAGCAAAAGTTGAATACTGAAAGTCGTAAACAAAACGGCGTATTTCTTACTAATTCTCTATGCACAGTTGAAGAAATTTTGAATATTATTGATTTGAATAATAATGTTTTTTCAAAGAAAATCCTTGAACCTGCGTGCGGACAAGGCATTTTTATTCTAAAGCTATTAGCAGATATTTACAGTTTTCATCCCAATGACATTTTGATTTCCAATCTTATTTCCCGCAATATTTATTTTATTGATATTCAAGGTGAAATGATAGAAAAAACAAAGGTAAATATAAAAAAATTATACTTTTATCTTTTTGAAAAAGAATATAAAGGCAGTTTCAACGGGATTAGGGCTGATTTTACCGAAAAAAAATTCGTAAAAACAAGTTCTTTGTTTGAAATAAATTTGGAAAACGGTTTTGAAAATTTGTATAATATTTTCGATTATGTTATTGGGAATCCTCCTTATATTACATTGTATGGCAGGCGCGATAAAAAAGAAAACGAAGAACAGCGAATAAAATATCTGCAAAATTACAGTCAATTTCCGAGTACAGTCAAGAATGGAAAAATAAATACTGTAATGTTGTTTTTGGAGCATTCTCTTGATTTTCTAAAAGAAAACGGAAAGCTGGGTTTTATTATTGATGTCGCTTTTTTTGAAACTGCTTACCAGTACACGCGAAAATATCTCCTGGAAAACGCACAAATAAATGAATTACAATTAAATATTATAGATTTTGATGTTGCAAGCGGACAAATTATTCTAAAACTAACAAAGTCAAAATATACAGACAACGAAGTAAAAATTATTGATAATAAAACACAAAGTTCCTATTTTATTCCGCAAAAAAATTGGTACAATAAAAATGATGAATATAAATTCCGCTACAAAACTTGTCGGATTTTCAAGCAAATTCTTGATAAAATTGAACGTAAAAAAGATAAAACAATTTTAGAACTGTTCCCAAATAAAAATTTGCGTACTTGTACGATGTTGCTTGATATGGAAAATAAATTTACTTTTGAAAAAAAACAGAATCAAGATGAAAACCTTGTTTATCCTTATTATCAAGGCTCAAGGTCATTGTCTGAAAAATTTGGCAATTTGTCTTTCTCAAAATATTTTTATTATGATAAACCGTTGCAGGACAGGATTAATGACGAATTAAAAATTGAATTGGAAAAACAAGGCATAAAAAATAAAAAACGTATTGGTTTAGGAGAAACAATCATTTACAATAATCCGAAGATTTTCATTCGTCAATCGGCAAAGGAAATAATTGCTACTCTTGATTTTGAAAAAAGCGCTGCAAATAATAGTTTGTATGTGTTCTCTTTGCGGGATAATTCTCAAAAAACTCTTGATTTTCTGTATTTTTTGTGTGGTTTTCTAAATTCTGATTTTATTACTTATTACGCCCAACAAATGAATATTATTCGCTTTTCACAAGGAAAACAGCCGCAAATTAAAATTAGTGATTTAGTTTCTATTTATATTCCACAAAATATTGATTTACGGTTGAAAATAAGTAATTTTTGTAAGGAAATATACAACAGCACAACTCAAAAAAATAATTGCATATCCGATATTAACAATCTGATATACAATTATTATGAATTGGATACCTTACAAATAAATACAATTGAACAAAGTATTAAATCTTTTTAATTTTTTCTTCCTGTTGCTTGTTTTTTGCCAATAAATCGTCTTTTATTCCACTTTCTTCAATCTTTTTCAATGCTTTTTTTGAACTTTCAATTTGCCGTTTGTGACTTTCCATGATTTTGTCAAACAGAATATTAATGAATTCGGCACGACTGCGATTTTCGGGTTTTGCAGAAATATTTACTTGCAGTTGATTTTTGGGATTTCTGCGGAATGTTGAATTTATATCTTTGAGAAAATATATTTTAACAAGTTCATTATCTGTATTTTTTACAAAATTCAGCCCACCGTTCGCTTCCTCGTAATACACAAAAATATATGCCAAATAAAAAGCGCCTTGATTTATCAAATCAATAATTTTGTCAGGCGTTCCAATATCCGGATTGCTGTCTGCACTTGAAACTTTAATTGCTTTAAAATCAATCCAAATTAACTCTTCGTGTCCATTTAAACAGAAAAAAGTCATTGCATCCCACGGGTTTTTAGTTGCACCTTCAGGCGAAGATTGTGATTTCTTAAAATACTTGTGATTTTGCGTTTCTACAACAAACTGTTTTTCGAGCAATTCGCTGATTTCAGCCCCTGCACGTGCTTTTGCAGAGATTGCAGGATTGGGATTTTTTGCAAGAATTATCTCTGTTACAGATTTCAATTCTTGTAAAATTAATGTTTCAAATGCTTTTATATCCATATTCTATTGAAATAATTCCGAATTAAAAAATTCCGAAACTGAAATATTGCAGGCTTTTGCAATTTTTCAATATTTGCGATTGAAATATTGCGTTTGCCTTGTTCAATACTCGTAATATAAGTTCTGTCAAGTCCGCATTCAAAAGAAAATTTTTCTTGACTTAACCCTTTTGCAGTACGCAATTCACGTAATCTTTTACCTGTTTTTTCTTTTATATTCATTATATTCATTTGTAAAATGAATATACAAAATTATATGATTGTAGATTATCATACAACGGACTATGAGTAACAATACTGTTTTTATAAAAAAAACAGATATGGAGTAGGCAATCGCTTTTTCCCGTAAATCAACGTTTTGGCGTATCACTTTGCAAGACAAAGAAGTTATGCTGTCGGTAATTTTATTATAATATTTAACATTTCTTTTTAGAGAGAGGGGAGACCCTCTCTAAAAAGTTTTCCTGTTGCAGAGTTTTGTTCTAACACATTGACGAATGTGGTTGAAATTGTAGAGCGCTGCGTTTAATAATGTTTAATTCGTAATTGATTTAAACACCAGTTTATCGCCGGAAGAATCGACTGTAACGGTTTCACCCGGGTTCAGATTCCCTGCGATAATCTGTTTTGAGAGTTCGTTAAGCAATTCTTTTTGGATCACTCTTTTCAGCGGTCGAGCGCCGTAAACGGGGTCGTATCCGCGTTCGGCGAGATA
>JAISNY010000004.1 GCA_031275995.1 Oscillospiraceae bacterium
TCTTGTTTCTGTATTGTAGACTTTGTAGTGAATTTTTGAAATCTACGCTCGAAATTAGTGTATTAGATCTAAGATAAGTTTCATTTTCAAAATTATTTTTTCTGCCGGCAGTGATCATCTAAGGCTTGCATTGAATTCAAAAATGAAAATCAACTTTTGGAAGATAAAGAAAATTCAATGTACATTTATATAGAAAAAATATTACCTCAAAAAATGAAAGAACAATTAAATTACATAAAAAATTTAAGCTTTCAATGCGACCTTAAAATAATATTTGAAACCTTATTAATTATTAAAAATCTTTTTGTAATAACAACATATTACTCAATAAACTTCTTTCGAAATTCAGAAATATAATTACAAATTATATTAGAATTTAATGAGTATTTATCGCATATTCTAACAATTAAGATGTCCTTAACTTTACTTTTAAACGTTAAACGAAATAATTGATGGGCAAAAATTAAAGCTACACCGTTGAAAATCCTCAACATATGAAATTGTTATTAGCAATAAATTTTTATAATCAAGGACGTACACTTTTTTAAATTCATTTTTTTGAGTGTGGCAACATACTCGAAGTGACTCAATTCAAAATTTGGTATAGAAATTTTTGAATAGTTAAGATTAAAATTTGTAAAATTGGTTTTAGGTTTTTAAAAAAATTTATTATTTTATTGCCACAATTTCCTTTATGTATTAAACTCGTATAGGAGGTTGGGTGAGGTTGTTATTGGAGAGGTGTCCGAGTGGTCGAAGGAGCGCGACTGGAAATCGCGTAAACTGTGAAAAACAGTTTCCGGGGTTCGAATCCCCGTCTCTCCGCCACTTCTTGCACGGAGACTAACAGCAAACGTTTATTTGCGCTACTTCGAAGTGCAATCTCTAAGGTTAAAAAACCTCGTAAAGTAAAAGTTTTGGAACTCGACGAAATGTGTGTTAATTTTGAAAAAACATTTGTCTTTGTACGGCAGTAGAGCGAGAAACAAAAAAACTTGTCGGTTTTCAACTTGGAACACGAGAAACAAAGTATTTTGAAAAACTTTCACAAAAAATTGCTCACATTTATGCCACAGACGGTTGGGAGTCATACAACTTAACTGATCCGGCAAAACATGTAATCGGCAAAGCTCATACTTTTACTGTTGAAAGGGACCAATCGTCTTTTACGTCATTATATTGCTCATTTTGCAAGAAAACCCTACTCTGTTTCAAAATCTTTTTCAATGATTTCTAATTCTGTTTTGTTGTTTGCTTATCTTAAATCTTTGGAATATATCCATATTTAGCACTGCCATCTTTGTTTTTCTCTCTGAAATCCGCTTTTTACTCTGTTTTCGCTTTTGCATTTCGTGCACATTTTTTCCTTACGTTAGATATTCTTACATTATTATTTTTTGAATTTTAGCACATATATCCTAATTTTAGCACTGTCCATTGGGCAACATCTTGACATTCGTATCTTTTTTGTCTTAAAATCAAATTCAAAAGTGGGTGTGGTTAATTGTTTCCTTTCGGGGAAGTGGTGAGGTGAAGCTAGAAAAACGTAAACTTGAAATTCTTTCGGCTATCGTGGATCTTTACACTAAGACATTGCAGCCGGTGGGGTCACGGACAGTGTGTGATTGCTTAAATTTTAATGTGTCCCCTGCTACGGTTCGGAATGAGATGGCTTCTTTAGCGGAACTTGGTTTAATTGCTCAACCGCATGTCTCAGCGGGCCGCATGCCTTTGAGTTTAGGCTATCGGGTATATCTTGATTCGTTATCTCACGTTTGCACGATCTCGAAAAGAGAACGTGAGGAGCTTGATGGAGGGTTGGCTGAAGTTTCGTCTGATCCTGAGAGAGTCGTGGAAGGCAGCGCTGAAATTTTAGCAAAATCTACTGGGTGTACAACAGTTTTTACTGCGCCTACCAGTGCGGAGTTTCGGGTTAGAGCGGTGAAATTCATTAGAATAGGCCAGCGGAGCGCTATGGTAATTTTGATAGTTTCAACTGGTATGGTTAAGAGCCGGATATTTGGATGCCGGTTTAATATCACGGATGAGGTGTTGGGTATATTTGAAAAGGTTGCTCAAAAGTTCGTTGGCGCTTCTTTGGGTGAGCTTGATTCGCTTGCGCTGTGTGCGTTAAATGTGTTGGAAGATGGAAACTTTCTTGTTCCGGCTATTGATGCGTTGATTGATGTTATTAAGGATGCAGCTGCCGTTGAGGTAATTGTTAAAGGAGAGCGCAATCTGTTTTCTGAATCAAATTTTGAGCCAGATGTTGCTTTAACTATTTGGGAGTTTTTAAATAATAGGGCTAAGGTCATCGAATTTTTAAAGTCAAAAATCTCAAAGTGTATTTTAGTTGGTGATGAGGTTGGTGCGCCGAAAATGGAGCAGGCAAGTATTATAGTTTCTAGTTACCGAGCTGGTCAATCTAGCGGGAAAATTGCGTTGGTTGGTTCTATTCATATGAATTACACACAAAATTTAGCTAAAATTGAATATATTTCTAAATTTATGGAAGAAATTCTCTATAAGTTTTTTAGTTAGGGAGGAATTATTTTGGAAGATTTTAACAAAAACGAAGGCATTGAGGAATTCGAAGATGAGTTACAGGATTTTAACGAAGAAATGGAATTTTCGGAAGAATCGAGCAAGACGCAAGGGAAAGATTTAAATGTTGAACTTTTGGAAACCAAGGATCATCTGATGAGGGTTGCGGCCGAATATGAAAATTTTAGAAAGCGAACGGAGAAAGAAAAGGCAATGATTTATTCCATTGCGACCGAAGCTGCGGTTTTGCAGATCTTGCCTATAATAGATAGCATTGAGATGGTTTTTTGTAACATGGACGATGTAAGCGAGCCTTGTAAAAAAGGGATAGATATGATTAGGACTCAGCTTGCAGAGTCTTTGGCTAAACTTGGGGTGGAACCCTTTGGAAAATCAGGCGATAAATTCACTCCAGAGCTTTACAGCGCAGTAGCGCATGACAAAGGTGAAGAAGAAAGCGAAAATGAGATTGTTTCAGACGTTTTTCGCAAAGGTTACAAGCTCGGCGGAAAGGTTATAAGGCATGCCGTTGTGCGGGTAAAAAATTAAAACTCCATGATTTTGCGCACTCCGAAAAAGCTACTTTCGAATTTCGAAACTAGAATCAAACAACCTTGCACTAAAGTGCGGGGTTCGTGTTTATGGATAAATCCTGTTAAATTATTTTAGAGATTTAGTTGATTTTGTTAGTCTGATTTTCAACATATTCTTTAATCATTTCTTCTGTTACATCACCTGAGTTTCGACAAAAATATCCAACAACCCAAAGATGCTGAGCCAATATCTCTTTTTAAGTTCAGGAAATTCGGATTGCAAAAGTTTTTAACTTCTTCCTTTTAGGTATTTAACTATTTTGCTAACTGAAAATGCTGGCAGACAAGATATGCATATGAGCATGATACGCTGACTTCCGTGAATATCACTATTCCGCGAGACACAGCCTTGTCTTATCATTTCTCTTAACTTAGCGGCATTTCTTTAACCAATATTTTATATCTGTAATTTGCAGTCCGAACTATATGATATTCGAGATCAATACCGTGTGGTTTCTTTCGCAACAAAATCCCTCTGCCTTCAGGCGGAGGTGGTTTAATTAGCACGAAATTTGATTTTGCTTACACTCATCAGCTCCGGCGCTTACGCAGTAAAATCAAAGGGTATATTAACACAAAAATAACGAATGTGTCAATAAATATTATTTTTTCTAACAAGGTACTGGTCCCGTTGGCTTTGACATCCACCCAAAGTTTGTCTGCAAGTTCACTTATTTCATGTGGCAGGTTGGTCAGTACCTGAGTATTTTCTATGGAAGAACAATACTGATATTGAGGGTTATTTGAAAGAATTTCATCAGCATAAATATTAGGTGAAAGATAACAAGAACTAATGGCATTAGCTGTTGAAATATCTGTTTTGCACATAAAATTTATATACATTTCTGCTTCTTTTTTATGTTTGCATGTTTTGGGTATACACATTGAATCAACAAATTTGTTGGTTCCTTCCGAAGGAACTGCAAAATGTATAAAAGGATTTCCAAACATTTCATTGGGATTACCGCAATCACAGTAGTAGGATGCAACGTATGCTTCTTCCCCAAACAGTTTATCAAAAATTTGATCCATCATATAATTTTGAAGCAAAGGCCGTTGTTTTTTGAGTTCTATCATCGCTTTTTGCCAGTGCTCCGGATTTGAGCTGTTTATATTGTATTTAAGCCTTATGAGCGAAATTGCAAAAGCATCCCTTAAATTGTCGAAAACTAAGATTTTACCTTTATACTCGGGATTCCATAGTATATCCCAAGATATTTTTTTTTCTTTAACATATTTTTCATTATAAAAAATTCCAACTACGCCCCAGAGGTACGGCACCGAATATTCATTCCAAGGGTCAAAATCAAGAAACTTATGCTTATCGCTTATCTCTGAATAATTAGGAATGTTTTTAAAATCTAATTTCAAAATCATATCATTTTCAATAAGTTTTGCAATCATATAATCGGACGGAACAATAACGTCGAAACAAGCTCCTTCGCCGGCTATTTTGGCATACATTTCTTCATTGCTTTGAAAAGTAGAATAATTAACCTTGATTCCAGTTTCTGCAGTAAACCTCTCATTAGTTCCAGGAACTCCATCAGAACCTTCTGCAATGCACACGCCCCAATTATAAACATTTATGGTCACACTCTTCTCCTTGTGGTTCCAGAAAAGAAAAACTCCGTAAAAACAGACAGCAAAAGATAAAATTAGATAAAACAATGTTTTTTTCAATTTATTTTTAAACTCACTTCCTTCAAACTGAAAATAAATAAACGAAAAATCTTCTTACTAATTACGTTAACAACTGTGTTAAGAAAATACAAGCAAGAAACTAAGCGTTAAGTTCTGAAAAATTAAATTTTTATTTGTGTCTTGATTTAATGAAAATTGAATAATATATTTGTTTTTATAATAGAAACTTTAATAGAAACTTAAGATGAAAATAAAAATTTTAAAGAAGTTAAAGCAAACAAACTTAAAATAAATTAACAACATAGAGATGCTTGAATATCATAAAAAAACAAGAATCAGTTAGGAGGTCTTTATGAAATTTGGTATAATTTCAGGCGACAGACGCCAAGCTATTCTTTCTGAAACTTTAGTAAAAGATTCACATGAAGTAAGAGTTTGGGGTCTGGATTGTGAAAATTTAGAAGAAAATAGTATTGAATACACATTGGAAAAAAGTGACATTATCATTTTGCCGCTTCCAGCGAGTCGCGACGGACTTCACATAAATTTGAGCAATATATCTGTTGACTCAAAATTTGTTGAAATGATAAAAAACAAAAAAATTTTTTGTGGTAATAAAAATACAATAAAAACCAAGGAATGGCAAAAACTCGACGTAAAAGATTATGCTGCGAGCGAAAATTTTAAAGTTTTTAACGCCGAACCTACAGCCGAAGGCGCAATTAAAATTGCTCTAAACAATACTTTGAAGACTCTATATAAAAGCCATTGCTTAATTTCAGGTTTTGGAAGGATAGGTAAAATTCTTTCAGGTATGTTAAAAAATCTTGGCGCTTTTGTTAGTGTGACAAACTATTCGGATGGAGATCGTGCCTGGGCAAAAATCAATAATTTAAAAATTGTGGACCTCAATAATGATAAATTTTTAGATTATGATTTTATTTTTAACACGGTGCCAACCCAAATATTTACTGAACATATTCTTAATAAAACAAACAAGGAATGTCTCATAATAGACCTCGCTTCCATCAGTGGGGTGGACTTAAATTATGCAAATAAGCTTGGAATCAAAGTTTTTCACGAACTCGGAGTCCCCGGAAAGTTTTTTCCGGTTACTGCAGCTGAAATAATAAAGGAAAGCATATACGAGATTATACGGGAGACTTGCACGTAAGTAATGAGCATAAAGTTATTTTAAATTTTCGCAATTGCTGCAACGTAGACAATAAAATAGATTCAGATAACTTAATTAGTAAATTTTTCTTAAAATTATGAGAGAAATTCACAAATTTTAAATCTAAGTTATGCTCAAATTTTCCGTAAAATAATTTTCGAAAATTTTAAACAGACACCAAATTTTCAGCACTTATTATAAAAAATGATATGAGAAATTGCCAGCAAAAAAATAAACTTAGGATTTGCGATGTGTGCATCTTTTTGCACGATTTAGAATGCAATCTTGCAAGCTGAAAAACTTAATAAAGGCAAACCCTATTAATATTCATAAATAAAAACAATTTATAGAAAATCATGTGAGGAATGAACAATGAAAAAACCAAACTTAGGATTCGCGATGTGTGCATCTTTTTGCACGATTGAGAATGCGATCTTACAAGCTAAAAAACTTACTGAAAATTACAATATTTTACCAATACTTTCAGAAAATTTAATAAAAAACAACACTCGTTTTGGTGAGGGAATTAAAATTAAAGAAAAGATTGAAAAAATAAGCAAAAATAAGGCAATAATTTCAATTATAGAGTCTGAACCCATTGGCCCTCAAAGTATGACGGACATAATGCTTATCGCCCCTTGTACAGGGAATTCACTAGCAAAAATAAGTAGAGCAATCACTGATACATGCGTTACCATGGCAACAAAATCTCACTTACGAGTTCAAAAACCATTAGTAATTTGTCTGGCAACTAACGACGCCCTAGGTGCTTCTTTTGAAAATATCAGCAAAGCGCTCAATACAAAGCATATATTTTTCGTACCAATGAAACAAGATTCCCCAAATTTGAAACCTAATTCACTTGTAGCTGACTTCGAAATGATACCAAAAGCACTTGAATTAGCAGCTTCTAATATCCAAATCCAGCCCATTTTTAAATAAAGATAAAATATCACGTGCATCGTATCATATTGTCTTTAATTTGTCCAATCCCTTCAACTGTAAAAATTTTGATATTTTTTCGATTTTATTTTACAATAGCCGTTCGAGCGTAGTGATCGAACGGTATGATTTTTATGAAACATTTTTATTTTGGTTGGTTGAATGAATATAATAGGTACGGTTTTTCGCGATATTGGTAAGATAAGCCGATTTACTTACGGGCTTTCCAATTTGTCAGTGGGGGATTCAATAATAGTTAGAACGCGTCACGGCTTGAAATTTGGTCGGATAGTTCAGGTTGAGGTGTCTGATGAAATCATCCCCGTTGAGGGGCTTATATTACGTAAAGCGAACAAAGATGATTTCGAAAAGAATATCAGGCTGAAAGAAATGGAGTCCGAAGCACTCAACATTGTTAAGGCGAAGGTATTTGAGCATAATCTTAAAATGAAAATGATTGATGCCGAATGTATGTTCGATGAGAGCAAAATTATTTTTTATTTCTCTTCTGAGGAGCGTGTAGATTTTAGAATTCTCCTTAGTGAACTTGTTAAAGTTTTTAAAAAATGGATTGAATTACGTCAGGTTAACATTCGCGAAAGTGCAAAAATTCTTGGCGGTATCGGTGTTTGTGGAAGATCTTTTTGCTGTTCTTTGTTTCTGCGTGAATTTCAAAAGGTTGACGTTCAATTGGCGGTTGATCAAGGAATATTAGTTAATTCTTCAAAACTTTGCGGTGCTTGCGGACGTCTTTTTTGTTGTCTCAGATACGAACTTGAGAATTATCAGAGTACGGCGAAAACTATGCCCAGAGTGGGAGATTTAGTCAGAAATTCCGACGGAAAACTTTTTTTGGTTTGTGGTCTAAATATTCTTGCACATAAAATCAAGTTGACTCCGTTAGAAACGCCTGAAGCAACCCCAAAATATCTTCCGGCCGAGCAATTTGAGATAGTCGACCGTTCTTTAGATTCTTAAGCATCGCTAAAAATAGATGTATTTATGCATAAAAAACAAAATAGATTTGAAAGCCATCACTTTTTGAACAATCTAACTCAAAAGGTTTATTCGAATTTATAAAATTAGAAAACAAACATAATTTGTATTGGGGGGAAACAAAAAATGAAAAAAATTAGCACAAGCGTAAAAATTTTTATGATTATAAACTTTTTTTGCTTTTTTTTGTTTGCGTTGTGCTGTAAAGCACAAGATGACAGCACGCTGAGTAAAATTAAATCTCGAGGAAATATAATAATGGGAACAAGTGCTGATTTCCCTCCGTTTGAATCCCTGAAAAACGGAAAAATTGTTGGGATAGACGTAGAAATTGCTAAAAATATAGCTAAAAAGTTAGGCGTCAAGCTAGAAACAGATCTCGAGTTGAAAATAAGTGACCTAAGTTTGAGTTCTTTAATGTTTGAACTGAAGAACGGAACAATTGATTTTATGGCGTCTGGATTTAGCTACACGGAAGAAAGGGCTCGAAATGTAAATTTTTCCGAGAGTTATTTTACGGCCTCTCAGGAAATAATTGTGAAGAAAAACAGCGAAATTAAAGAACCAAATGACCTTTCCGGAAAGAAGATTGGCGTTCAGCTTGGAACCACAGGAGATTCTTATTGTACGAATTTGGGTAACATGGAAGTTGTAAGGTTTGATAAAATTACGGACTCAATTGTGGCTCTTTCAAACGGCAACATTGACGCGGTTGTAATAGACGGGTTTTCGGCTGATAAAATTGTGAGTAAAAATGCAAATCTTCATAAAATTCCTAAAAATTTAACCGAAGAAAGTTACAGCATCGGAGTTAAAAAGGGAAATACGAAGCTTTTGAAGATTGTAAATGAAGTTCTTTTGGAAATGAAACAAAATGGCGAGCTTGAAAAAATAATAAATTCTTATATGCAGCCGGAATACGTTGAGGAAAGTAAATCCTTTTTTGAAGAATATTCGCCTTACATAATTGAAGGAATTGCAAATACTTTAAAAATAACATTTTTTGCCGCAATCATAGGAATATTGCTGGGTGTTTTGATGGCAAGCTTGAAAGTAGCTTCGAAATCGAATAAAAGAATGAAAATATTTGATGTATTTGTAACTTTTTACACCACAATAACCCGCGGAACGCCGGCGTTGGTTCAGCTTTTTATCATGTATTATGTGATTTTTTCAAGAATATCCAAAAATCCGATAACTGCGGCGATTATCACTTTCGGAATAAATTCCGGAGCATATGTTTGTGAACACGTGCGTGCCGGGATTGAAGCGATTGAGAGAGGTCAGTTTGAAGCCGGAAGGTCGCTTGGGATCTCCGAAAGAGTTTTAATGTCAAAAATAATTGTTCCGCAAGCAATCAAAAATATTTTGCCGTCGCTTACGGGGGAAATCATCAGCCTGCTCAAAGAAACGGCTGTTGTCGGGTTTATCGGTGTTATGGATCTTTCACTCGCGGGGAAAAAAATCACAAGCGTAACATTTGAACCCGCATTGCCGCTCTTTATTGTGGCTGCAATTTACTTAATTTTGGTAGCAGGTTTAACATTTATACATAAGAAAATTGAAAGGAGGATGAAAAAAAGTGATAGTTATTAAAAATTTAAGCAAACAATTTTGTGTAAATGGAAAGCATCAAAAAGTTTTAAAGAACATTAATTGTGAAATAAAAAAAGGTGAGAAAATGGTTATAATAGGCCCCTCGGGCTCGGGGAAAAGCACCTTCTTAAGATGCCTCAACCTTTTAGAAATTCCAAGTTCGGGGCAAATTATTTTTGAAGGCGAAGACATAACTTCTTCTAAATGTAAAATCAATAAGTTAAGGCAAAAGATGGGAATGATTTTTCAAAAGTTTAATTTATTCCCTAACTTAACCGTTCAGCAAAATATTACTTTGGCACCGGTAAATTTAAAATTATTAACAAAAGAAAAAGCTGAAAAAATAGCCTTAAAGCTTTTGGAAAGAGTGGGGCTTGTTTCAAAAAAAGATTCTTATCCGAGCAGTCTTTCCGGCGGGCAGCAGCAGAGGATTGCGATTGTCAGAGCACTTGCAATGAACCCTGACGTCATGCTTTTTGATGAGCCGACATCTGCTTTGGATCCAGAAATGGTTAAAGAAGTATTAAGCGTTATTGAAAATCTCGCAAGAAACGGCATGACCATGATTATTGTTACGCACGAAATTGGGTTTGCAAAACAGGTAGGCAGTAGGATCGTGTTTATGCATCAAGGAGAAATTTTGGAGGATGAAACTCCGGAAGAATTTTTTGAAAATCCGAAGAATGAAAGGGTTAAAGAATTTTTATCAAAAGTTCTTTGAAAGGGGCGTAGGGAATAAAATATTTATTAAAAGTGATAGATTTATTTAAACAAGAGATCATCGATATATTGGCCCTCACCAATAAGCTTAATGATTTCGTGAATAATAATATAAAATGTCCTAAATACGGGAAATTGAAAAAGTAAAATATGGTTTTATTAAGAAACAAACAAAGATATCTGTTCAAAATTTGCTTATTAGCTTAGAAAACTATGCAGGATAGGCTTTCTTGTATATCGATTAATTTATTTTTAAGCAACTCCAAATCATGTTTTACAGCTTCTTTATGACCGGGGTTTCTTAAAATCGCCGCAGGGTGTAATGTAGCCATGAACCATGTACCCTTTTTATAAACAAATTTACCATGATCACGAGTTATCTTGATGCAAGGGTCAACAATCCTTGATGCGGCAATTCGACCTAAAGCCACAACTATTTTCGGTCTAATAAGTAAAAATTGACTTCTTAACCAACGAATACATTTTTCTTGTTCCTCAGGGAAAGGGTCGCGGTTCAATGGCGGTCTGCATTTAACTATGTTGGCAATATAAATATTACTTTCTCTGAAAAAACCGACTTCGCCTAGCATCGAATCAAGCAACTTACCAGATCTGCCTACAAATGGAAGCGCTTGAATATCCTCATTTTCTCCAGGACCTTCCCCCACAAACATTACGTCGGCTTTAGGGTTACCTTGCCCAAAAACTACATTTGTTCGGGTATCACAAAGTGGACATTCTGTGCATCTTAAACATGATTCCTTAACATTTTCCCAATCCAAAATATCAAACATCCTATTTAAATTTAAAAATAAAAAACTATGATATATGAAATCCTACAGCAAATTCCCATACGAAACAAATTTAAACACTCTACCTTAAAACTTATAATAAACTTTTAGACACCGCAAGTAAATAAATTTAAATACGTATCCTTAACAATCTCGCAACACAACAATGAAAAACATAATAACAATCAGTTTCAGACATTTCATTTTGCAAATTTTAAAAATTCAAAAATCTCAATAGTTCAAGAAAGCCGATGATTTAAAAAATCTCTTGAATTTAATTGAATTTTATTTAAAAACTTCAAATCTAGTTTGACTGTATGATATCATTTCTTCTTTCATTGTGAAGCCGCCCCGTATCCTGTCTGTCGTGAAAACACGAACCGGCTTGCCGATAAACCTCGAATAGTTAATTGCGTGAAACGTCCCTCGAGATTCCCCATCCCAAATGGCAATTACTAAATCAACAAAATTTACAATTTCTTTATTGCGATGTATAGGCGCAATACGCCCAAACTTTTTGTAGTCAGGCTTGAATACCACAAAAGGAATTTTGTTATTTCGAGCATGGTGTTCGGCACAAGAATCAATACCCCTTGCGCCGCCACTTGCAATCAATGAAACGTCGCTTGGAATAAAAAATCCTACCTCAACATTAAGCTCTCTTGAGCCAACAACCGCAATCTTCAATCTAAACACCCTACCAATTGCAAATATATATTTTAAATTTAAAGAAATCAATATCTTTCCTACAGACCTATTACGAAAACACAAGCATAAAATTTAAGAATAAATCCTGCAGGTGAGTTTTTTGAAAAATAAATATATATTTAAAATTAATTTAATTTTTTCTGTTTTTGTAATATTTCCAGCCAAAATTAAAACTTTGGAAATTTCCGCACGTTCTGCCGTTATAATTTGTGCGGATTCCGGAGACGTAATATGGGAACGTGATAAAGATGCTCCGGGTTCAATGGCAAGCACAACAAAAATAATGAGTGCTCTTTTAACTTTAGAAGAAGCGGCGGCACGCGGAAACCGCGATTTGGAAATAACTCCGGAAATGGTTGAAGTCGAAGGCTCCTCCATGGGTCTGGAAGTAGGAGACGTAATCGATTTGGAATCACTCGCTAAAGGTATGCTCCTTCCTTCTGGAAATGATTCGGCAAATGCGGCCGCTGTTTCAGTTTCAGGTAATATTGAAAATTTTTTAAAAATCATGAACGCACGCGCGAAACAATTGGGAATGAAAAATACCAATTTTTGTACTCCTTCCGGACTAGATTTTTCAGATCATCACTCTACGGCGTACGACATGGCAATTTTAGGAGCCTACGCCATGGAAAACGAACAATTTGCAGAAATTGTGCGTAAAAATTATGATACTGTGAAATTTAAAAACAGCAACAAGAAAATTACACTTAAAAATCATAATAAGCTTCTTAAACTTTACAAGTATTGCATCGGAGTTAAGACCGGATTCACTAAACGTGCAGGACGATGTTTGGTTTCGTGCGCTGAAAAAGATGGGGTCAGACTGGTGGCTGTCACCCTTAACGACCCCGACGATTGGCAAGACCATATCTCACTTTATAATTACGGTTTTGCTAATATTACAAGCCGAGTGTTTGATGAACGTGAATTTAGAGCGAACCTTACGGTAAATAACGGAGAAGTCGATGAATTATCTGTTATTGGATCGACGTGGTTCTCTCGAACATTCAGATCTGGCAAAGAGTCCGAGGTAAAAAGACAGATCGAATTGCCCGAATCGATTAAGGCGCCTGTTTATGAAGGTCAAGTCGTAGGAAAAGCAATTTATACCCTTGAAGGCAAAAAAATAGGTGAAAACACACTAACCTCCGAAAAAACCATCAATGCAAAAGTTCATAAAAATATATTTCAAAAAATTAAAGAATTTATACTCAAAATATTTAGAATACGCCAATAATCGTTTTTTAATTAAATTTCATAGAATTCTCTTGTCGAGAACTGCAAATTTTATTTGGATAATTTTCCTAGTTTAGTTATTAAGACAATTTTTGTTTCTAAAAAATTTTATCTAGTTTAGAATTTTTTAAATTTTCTAAAATTTTCTTTTTCTCCCCAGATGGTTTTTCCCTTAAGAGAGAAATTATTTTAAGCTCTTCAATCGAAAGATTGCTAACGTTTGGAATTTGATCTTGAACATCTCCAAGCACCTGGGCATGTTCTTCCTCCAGCAACTCTGTGTAATGAACTCCCAATATTTTTGAAATTTTAATTATAGTTTTTATATCCGGAATCGTCTTACCCAACTCGTAATAAGCGAAAGTAGATCTTTCTATATTCAATTCTTGCGCAATTTGGAACTGAGAAAGGCCAAGCTTTTTTCTGAATTTTCTTAGTTTGTCTCCAATCACTTTCATCGACTCCATTGATGGTTATTTGCCGCCCAAATTTTATCGAAAAAACCTCAAATAATTTTTTATAAGTCTTCAAAAATTAGTTTTACTTATCATATGCTTAACAGATTCCAAAATTTTTTCGGAACCTCTTAACGTATTGCTTTCAGCGGTAACTACCAACGCAGGGTCGTGGACACTTTTTCTCAAAATACACCACCCGTCGTGTTCAGCAGAGGTAAAATTCAAACGTATTCCTTCAGCGTTATCTTTTTCAATTTCGCAGCCCGGAATTTTTATGAACTCCTGTTTAATTTCATATATAACATCCGAAGCAAGCACGTCAGCTGGTTCTTCACCTTCCAGCGGAATTCTAATTTCTTTGTGTTCAAGTGAGGGTTTATAAGTTTTTATTAAATCTGAAATTGTTTTATTTTCACTTTTTAGCTTGAAAGCTTCCGCCACGATTTTCGCCGCCAAATATGAACCATCGTCTATAAATCCGTACTCTTTAAAGGCGGCATGACCAGAAGTTTCAATTGCCAGCGGACAATTCGTACCAGAATCATTGATTTCTTTTGCAGCTAGAATCACATTGGAGTAACCGCGCTTGTAACGGAATTGAATACCTCCGAATTCTGAGATAAATTTTTTGAGCTGTGGCGGAGTAACTGAATCCGTAACTATTACTGCGCCAGGATTTTCGCGCAGCACAAGAGCTGATGCCAATGCAACAAGAAGGCTTCCGTTTATCACGGTGCCGTCGGAATCAACCACTGCAACGCGATCGACGTCGCAATCAAAAATTATTCCAAGATCCGCTTTTGATTTTAAAACAGCACCCTTTATAGAATCAATCGCCTTGGAATCTTCCGGATTAGGCTCATGCTCGGAAAATTTTCCACTGGGCTCTAGTAATATGCTTCCGCGGGTATCGGCTCCTAAAGGATCTAAAATGTCCGAGACAAAAAAGGAGCCAACCCCCTCGCCAGCATCGACCACTACGTGAAACCCTTTCAAAGGTTCATTCACACCTAACTTATTAATGATTAAATTCTTAATAAATTGACAATAGTCCTTCATTACTTTGAATGTTCTCACGATTCCTTTAATCTTTTTAGGCTCGGAATAATATTGCGTTTTCGCATATTCAAGAATTTCTTCAATGTTCTTATGTGAAATCGTTCCATTTTTTAAAAAAAATTTAAATCCGTTATATCTGTATGGATGGTGGCTTGCCGTAATTTGTATTGCAGCGTTGCAAGAGAGAATTTTCATAGCCATCGACATGGCTGGCGTCGAGGCTAAGGAACAATCATAAATAGAAACTCCAATGCTACGTAAAGCGTTAATGGTCGTGTTTTTTATCCTTCGGGAAGATACACGCGAATCATGCCCCAGCGCAATTATTTGTTCAGAAAAATCTACGTTTTTAAACCGAGCTAACCACATTGAAAACGAAAGCACAATTGATTTTATAACATCTTTAGTCAAATCCATCTCATTGTTTTCGTTTTCAACTGCAGTCCCCCGGATATCAGAACCACTTTTTAACTTCTTCCAAATTTCTTCGGCCATTCGTCACCCCTGAAATTTTATAGCTGTTAATTTTTGTGTAAATTTCGAACAAGCTATATTGTATATGATACCAAAACGTTTTTAAATACGTGCATAAAAGAAGCAATTTGGACAAATATTTGGTTATATCCTGAATTTAAAATTCATATTTTTCGAATGATGAAGATTTTTATTTTGACCCGAAAAAGGTTAGCCTTACTTTGCAGTGCATTTTTGGTAGCTATTGCAGCAGCAATTTGCTCATACGACGTTCTTGTTTCTAAAGCTTCCGAAGAAAAGAAATTACCAATTTACAGCGTTGAACGCGAAGAAAAGCTAATCAGCCTCTCATTTGATGCCGCCTGGGGCAATGAACAAACTCAAAGCTTGCTTGATACATTAAAAGAGTTCGAAGTGAAAAGTACATTTTTCTTGGTAGGGATGTGGGTAGATAAATATCCGGAATCCGTTAAAGCAATTGCACAAGCCGGTCACGACATTGGCAATCATTCAGATACACACCCCCACATGACCAAAATTGACGATGAAAAAATGGTAAAACAGATCGAAGACTGCAATGAAAAAATTCAAAAAATCACCGGAATTCGACCCACCTTATTCAGAGCTCCATACGGAGATTATAACAATAAACTTGTCGAAACAGTTTCAAAGCTCGGAATGTTTTGTATCCAATGGAATATAGATAGTCTCGATTGGAAAGGACTGGATGAAAAGAATATGATCAAAAAATTTGAAAAGAAAATAAAACCGGGTTCTATCGCACTTTTACACAATGGCGGTAAACACACTCCCGAAGCGCTGCCGGGAATAATAAAATTCATTAAAAGTAAAGATTATAAAATCGTTCCTATTTCAGAGATCATCTACAAAGATAATTTTACAATTGAGCACGATGGGCAGCAATCTCTGAATTAATTAAAGAAAAATTTATTTCATCTGGCTTAGAAAAATTTCTTGACTTTAAAGTCAGTTTGTGCAACCCTTCCAGCATTGTGAGCTGTCGGTTAAATTACAACCATGTAATAGAGATTAATAAAAGTTTGGAGCATAAATGAGTTACACTGAAAGAATTTTTGAAAAAGTTATAAAAGAAAACCCAAACGAGCCGGAATTTCATCAAGCGGTAATAGAAACACTTCGTCCTGCTGCTAAGGTGATTGACGGAAATAAATTATATGAGGAACTTGCAATTCTTGAGCGCATCACTGAAGCGGATAGACAAATTAAATTTAGAGTCTCTTGGCGCGACGATAAAGGTTCTGTACGCGTGAATAAAGGCTACAGAGTGCAATTTAACAATGCGCTCGGGCCCTATAAAGGTGGGCTTAGGTTTCACCCTTCAGTGAATATTGGAGTAATTAAGTTTTTGGGATTTGAGCAAATTTTTAAAAATGCATTGACAGGTATGCCTATTGGCGGGGCTAAAGGCGGAAGTGATTTCGACCCCAAGGGTAAATCTGATTTTG
Source organism: Oscillospiraceae bacterium (assembly GCA_031275995.1). Lineage (GTDB taxonomy): Bacteria > Bacillota > Clostridia > Oscillospirales > Acutalibacteraceae > Improbicoccus. Next base: position 16,426 of record JAISNY010000004.1, read on the forward strand.
AAGTGATGTCGTTTTGCCAAAGTTTTATTACGGAACTTTTTAGGCATATAGGAGCGCAAACTGATGTTCCGGCCGGAGATATAGGAGTTGGGGCGCGTGAGATCGGCTTCCTTTACGGACAATATAAACGTTTAAAAAATGTACATGAAGGAGTCCTTACAGGAAAAGGATTAGAACTGGATGGTTTACCAGGCCGTAAAGAAGCTACAGGTTATGGGCTGGTTTACTTTACTGAAGAAATGCTTCTCGCCAACGGAAAAAATTTTTCAAACAAGAGAGTTTCAATTTCCGGGGCGGGTAACGTCGCAATCTACGCCGCTGAGAAGTCAATTGATATGGGTGCGTCCGTTGTAACAATGTCAGATTCCAACGGGTGGATTTACGCCCCGAAAGGGATTGACTTGTCGATTATAAAAGATATAAAAGAGGTAAAGAATTTAAGAATACATGAATATGTTAAATTTGATGCTCAGGCAAAATATTTTCAAGGGCGGTTTGATTGGTCGGTGCCCTGTGATATCGCTATGCCGTGTGCCACTCAAAATGAAATATTGTTGAACGATGCTAAAAATTTGATAAAAAATCAATGTTTTGCCATCGCCGAGGGCGCGAACATGCCTACAGATTTGGCTTCTATAAAATTATTTCTTGAAAACGGAACACTTTTCGCACCCGCCAAAGCTGCAAACGCCGGCGGAGTTTCTGCCTCCGCGCTCGAGATGAGCCAAAATTCTATGAAAATGAAGTGGGAATTTGCATATGTTGAAGAAACTCTTAAAGGAATCATGAAAAGGATATTCGCTAAAATAGCTGCGACGTCGGAAGAATTTGGCGAACCTAAAAATTATGTAATGGGGGCGAATATTCATAGTTTCAGAAATGTTTCAGAGTCGATGATTTCCCAAGGCGTAATTTGATGTGGAGTCTATTTTTAGTATTCCTTATCGGATAATTATTAGCACTTTTAAAAATCTTCAAGAACAACTAATCAACTTTGCTTCGAGCTTTCTGAAACCATTTTAATATGCTTTACCCCAAAACACATTTTCAACGGCAGCACACCCACAAAAAGGACAGCAAGCGCTTAGGAGTTCTTCTTTTTCCAAAGGAGTGCACCTCGAAGTAAGGAGCGTTTTTTCATTGATTATTTTTTCACACTCAGAATTACCACACCACGCTGTTTTGATTAAACCTTGTTTATTTTGAGCTAAAAAATAAAAATCCTCTTTGTTCAAAGCTTCAAAGATCTTAGATTTATTTCTCTTCTTAGCGCTGACATAAAGATTTTCATTTATTTTTTCTAACAGGTTTTGAATTTCGTTTTCAATTTTAGATATTTCAACTCTGACTTTCTCACGCGTATCGCGTCTGGAAAGAACGCAAGTTCCATTTGAAATGTCTTTCGGGCCAATTTCAAGGCGTATTGGAACTCCTTTCATCTCGTACTGCGAAAACTTCCAACCCGGAGTTTGATCTGATTCATCAATTTTAACTCTAAATTTTTCTTGAAGCCTTAATAAAATCTTGCGAGCAACATTGGTAATTTCGATATTTCCTTTAGAAATAGGAATAACGATCACTTGAACGGGCGCGATTCGGGGCGGGACAATTAACCCGCAATCATCGCCATGAGTCATGATAAAAGCGGCGATAACTCTAGTGGAAAGACCCCACGAAGTTTGGTAAACCGGCTCCGTTTCATTCTTTCTGTTTGTAAATTTAATGTCGAACGCTCTGGCAAAATTTGTACCTAAATAATGGCTGGTTGCCGATTGCAAAACCTTTCCATCCTTCATTATGCATTCAATAGTGTAAGTCACTTCAGCACCAGCAAATTTTTCGTTTTCGGTCTTTTTACCTAGAATAACGGGAATGCACAATATATCTCTGAAAAAAACTGCATAAAGATTTAGAATTTTAAGCGTAAACTCCTCGGCCTCTCTAGGGCTTTCATGAATCGTATGACCTTCCTGCCAGTGTATTTCAACAGAACGCAAAAATGGACGTGAAGATTTTTCCCAACGTACGACAGAACACCACTGGTTATAAATCTTAGGCAAATCCCGCCATGATTGAATTATTCTGGAAAAATGTGAACAGAACAGGACTTCTGAAGTGGGACGAATACACAAACGTTCGGTTAAAGGTTCACTTCCTCCAACCGTAACCCAGGCAACTTCCGGTGCAAAGCCCTCCACATGATTTTTCTCTTTTTCAAGTAAACTTTCAGGAATAAGAAGCGGCATCAAAACATTTTCAACACCTAATCGTTTGAAATCTTTTTCTAAAGTCAAAGTAATATTTTCCCAGATAGAACAACCGTACGGCCTAATAAACACACAGCCGCGCACTCCTGAATAATCAATAAGCTCCGCATTCTTGACAATATCCGTATACCATTTTCCGAAATCCTCATCCATCGGAGTTATTTTTTCTAATAATTTTGCCAAATCACGCCTCCCACTATGCTCTGCAGCAACAAAAAATTCACACACAAATCTTCACAAAAATCGTGCCAATATCTGTTAAATCTGTTATTATGCCATGTGGTGGCCATTCGCATTTTTTCAACAACTTTACCAAACCTATGTTCCAGTAGGTACTCTACATAAGGAATGATCCTTCAGAAGCTAAAACTTCTTTGCCACACGAAGAACAGACCCTTATATTTGATTAAACACTCATTTCAATACAATGTCTATATCTTCAGGATATTATTCATCGCAATTATTTTTTCGAACTTTTATTTTTAAAGTAATAGTACATAAAATTGCAAACTGCAAGCACTATTATAAATATAAACGATAAAATAAACGATAAAATTACGGCTGAACGGCCCGTTGGCGGATTCCCGTTCTCATAATCAGGATTAGGTTCAGGTTCAGCCTCAGCCTCAGCCTCAGCCTCAGGTTTAGTCTCAGGTTCAGGAGTTGGATCTAAGTCAGGCTCAGTTTTTTCGGGTTCGTCATTTCCTCCAATAGAAAATACCACTTTCGAATTCACAACAGGATTTTTATCATTAAAATACAAGACTTTTTCATCTCTGTGAGTAGAATTTGGATGCAAATCCTCAGGATTTGTGTCTTCGCCTTTTGAATTATATTGTTTCACTTTATTGTTTTCGAGCTTTTTATCTTTATTATAAGGAACCTTTTTCTGTGTAGCACCGTTCAAGGTGAAGGAGCTAGAATTTTGTTCTGTATCCGAATAAACCGAACCATTAGCATCGCTTACTGCTTTTATTCCGTACCCAAAAACCAATGGAAAAAACAAAATTATAAAAACTCTGAAAAAAAGCTTTGTATTCATATTAAATACCATTTCCTTTATTTTGGAGTCTTAGTATTATTAACTTGTTTCGTCCAATTATTCGTCCAATTATATTTTAAAAAATAAAACGAAAAGTATTTTTTATTTAAATTAAACAGATATAACCAAACGTAGCATTGTTTTTGTGCCTCAGAATCAAATTGCTAAAAATTTTAAAAAACCAGAAAAGCTCCGGAGGATGCCCGAACCTCCCCGGAATGCTCATGTAAATGTAAATGTAAATTAAGAAAAATTAAGTAACTGGCATGAAATTCAAAAATATATAAACGTAGGGCGCTGTAAAGATCACGCTATCGAAGCGATCTAGCACTCCGCCGTGCCCTGGAATCAAATTGCTGAAATTCTTTACGTGCGACGTACGCTTAATAATAGAAAAACATAAGTCTCCTAAAATTGCTATCGGAGTTCCTAAAATTGAAAGCAAAGCTAAATTTAAAAAGTTAATATTCAAATTAAATATAAGCTTAAAAGCAAACGCGCACATAAAGGTAAAAAAGATACTTGCTAAAAAGCCTCCAACAGCGCCTTCCACTGTTTTCCCCGGGCTTACATCAGGACAAAGCTTGTTCCTTCCAAATCCAGTCCCCGAAATATAGGCTCCGACATCGCATGCCCAGGCCAATGCAAAAACAAGTAGTACTCCAAAAACTCCTGCCAACGGGTTCCTCGCCATTTCCTTTATTTCAACAACCTTGCTCAAAGCAAACCCGATTATCACTGTAAGAACGTAAACAAAGCATAGATCAACTATTCTAGGTAATTTTCTTTTCGGCTTGCTTTTTCTGTTTTTCATGAACGTGTCCATAACCGTAAGAAACATCAAAATAGTGTAGACATAAAGCAAAGCTTGCCAAGGCATCCCTGAACCTAAAACGCATCTTAACGGAGAAAATATCAAAGAAGCCCATAAAACCGTTTTGAATTTTGTTAAAGATTTCAACGAAATAATTTCCCAAACGGCAAGAACCGTAACAAACGCCAATGAAATTCTTAAAGGGAAATCAAAACTATAACTCAAAAACAAAACGAAAAACAAAACAAATGCAACAATCACGCCGGAAATGAACCTTTTGACCAAAATATTTACCCCCATGACATCGCACAACAAAATAAAAAAACGGGACATATTTGTTGAAAGCTTAGCCTATTTTAACATTCGATTCAATTCAATATCAATTTTTTCTTGCAACTTTCTAATCTAAGTTATATGATAGAAGTAGTATGTTTAAATTTTTAATACATATGGTGTATTTATGAATATTTTGATTAAGCGAGATGTCTGCGTTGGTTGCGGGATGTGCGCAGGAATTTGCCCTGAGGTGTTTATTATGGATATAGGGGGGAAGTCTTGCGTTATGGAGCTTTCTGAATCTGAGGTAGAGTTATGCGAAGAAAAAATCAGAGAGTGCGCGGATATTTGTCCGGTTGGCGCAATAGTTATTTAGTAGTGATAGTTAATTTATTTGGAGGTGTTTAGTATGTGTCCAAAAGATTTTAATGGTGAAAGTGGCGTAAATAAAGACGGCTCTCGAAGAGGTCTGGTTTTTGATGAAAAAAAGTTTTCTAAATTATTAAAAGATCCACAGGTTACGAGCGATTTATCACAGTGCAAGGATTCCAAAGAGCTAGCGGAGACACTTTCAAAAAGAGGTATGGAAGTTGAAAAAGAGATAGCAGATAAGCTAGTTTCACTTATCTCAAAATACAAAAAAGATCTAAATTCAGTTGAAGAAGCTAGCGGAGGAGGGTTGTTAACTGAAATACTTTGTTACGCTGGCGCAGCTTTAGCGGGCATCTACGCAGCCAAGAAAAACCCTGACAACATTTTAATAAGAGGAGTAGAAGAAAAAGGCGATATGGTTGCTGGCTGGGTAAGAGGTTTTGCGAGTACAAAATCTAAATCGGATGACTAATTATAGATGCGGCCATGCAGCGGAAAAATTTAGAAATTTTATTTAAGGAAATGATATTTATAAATGACTTTAGCACTTGATGCAATTAAATTCAGAGATGCTTTGATTTCTGCGGCAAACAATATTTATAAAAACCGTATTCATATAAATGAACTTAATATTTTTCCGGTTCCTGATGGTGATACGGGTACGAACATGTCGCTGACCATACTTGGTGTTGCTGAAAAAGTTAAGGAATGTGAAAGCTCAAAGCTCGGGGATGTAGTAAAAGTGGCTTCTTCCGCGTCGCTCCGAAGCGCACGAGGAAATTCGGGTGTTATTCTTTCTGTAATAATAAAAGGAATGGCCGAGAAGCTTAAGGATTTAGATTGCGCTTTGGCCGAAGATTTGGTTTCTTCGCTAGGCGAAGGTGTTAAACAGGCTTATGATTCGGTTGCAAGGCCTACGGAAGGCACAATGTTGACTGTCGCTAGGCTGGCTCATGAATTTGGCCGAGCCGCTTTAGAAAAATTTGGACCAAACAATTTAACTCCGATTTGGGAAGAAGTTTGCGAGGGCGCAAGGAAAGCTTTGCAAGAGACTCCCGACCTTCTCCCTGTTCTTAAAAAGGCGGGTGTAGTTGATGCCGGAGGTAAAGGATTATGCTTGATTTTAGAGGGTATGCTTTCAGTGTTCAAAGATGGAAAGATTATTGAAAACGACTCGAAAGGGTTTGAAGTAGATGGAAGCGATTCCTTCAGAGCTGCGTCTGATGCGTTTGATGGAGACATAACTTTTACTTATTGTACTGAATGCATTGTTACCAGACATGTTAAGTTTCAGTTTATACCGGAAAAATTTCGTTCTGTACTCGAAAAAATCGGAGACTGTGTAGTAGTCGTGAATGATAATGAGATAATCAAGATTCATATTCACACCAATTCGCCAGAAAAGGTACTGGGCGAAGCTTTGAAATACGGACAGCTTATAAACGTAAAAGTTGATAATCTTGAAGAGCAGCGCAAAACGGCGATGGAAGCAGCTTCTGCGTATGAAACTCAAGAAGTTATTGAATCGGACAAGGATGTACGCTTTGCTCAGCCTCAAAAAAATTCAGGGGTGGTTGCTGTTGCGTGCGATAGCGGTCTGATTAAAATATTCGAGGACATGGGCGTAGATCAGATTGTTGTCGGTGGTCAAACAATGAACCCGAGTGCGGATGAAATTGCTACAGCTGCTATGGCGGTTCCGGCTCAGGTCGTCTATATCTTACCGAACAACAAAAATATAATAATGGCCGCTCAGCAGGCTGTTGGATTTGTAAATGACCGAAAATTGATTGTACTTCCGAGCAAAACGATTCCACAGGGAATATCAGCAGTAATGGCATACGCTCCGGATGCCTCTGAGGACGAAAATATGAATTCCATGACTTCTGCGATGAAAACTGTTAGGACTGGGCAAGTAACTTACGCAGAACGTGATTCTGAATTTAATGGTTTCAGAATAAAGAAAAACGACATCTTGGCACTTGATGAGGGTAAATTAGTTTTTGTTTGCAAGAATCCTTATGATGCCGCTTTTAGGCTGATAAAATCAATCTTTGGAAAGGGCTCAGGGTTTATAGTTCTGATATACGGGTCTGAAATTGAAGATCAGGATCTTGAAATGCTAGTTAAAAAACTTGAAAAAAAGTTCCCGGGTGTGGATCTACAGGCAATCTATGGTGGCAGCGAGATTTATCATTTTATAATTTCCGTTGAGTAACTCGAAATTTATTGCAGTGATTCAGCAATTTAACATACAAATTTGTTTTATCAAGTCGGTTGGCTTAGCGACAGAATTTTAAAAGAAAAAAGTTAGGTGACCGTTCTTTGTATTTTTTAAAAAACAAATTTGTTAAGCGTTCCGTACCTTGCTTTACCTTGCCTTTTATGTATGGTGAAAATTTTATATTAAAAGTTTTGAAAATATAATTAAGAAAAAATCAAATTTAAATTTAAGAACACGGTACTTATATTATCTAAGTTTATTAAACACAGATATTTCGGAAGTTTTTATGTTAACAATTAAGTTACGATGTTTCCATACGCTCCGGAGCCGTGACTTTTAACATTTTAAGAACGTTTTTAAGTACACAAAGGGTCTGCTTGCATAAAAATAACCTCGATTTTGCCAGAGTTTTCTCTTCGCACAACACCTTGTTAAAATTATAAAATTTATGGAACAATGCAGATAACTCCATTGCGTAACCGGTAATCTTTTCTGGCGATAACGTTTTGGCAGAATCCATGATTTTGTATTCAAAGGTACCCAAATAAAATATTAGTTCGCGCTCTTGAACGGAATCGAGCAGATCCAGCTGAGGATTTAAGAAATCTAATTTATGTGCAGAATTCATAATGCTTTCAATTCTTGCATGTGCATATTGAACATAGTAAACAGGGTTACTTAAATCGCTCTTAATAGCATTTTCAAGGTCGAATTCCATTTTAGAATTTGAATCTTGCATATTAAAGATGAAACGTGCAGAATCTTTATTAACTTCGTCAAGAAAATCTGAAAGATTAACTAAATTTCCGCTTCGTTTACTCATACGGTCCGTTTTTCCGTCTCTCACCAAATGTACGTGCTGCACGATTATGATCTTAAGACGTTCAGGGTCAATTCCGAACGCTTTCAGCGCAGCGTGCATCCGCGTAACATGACCGTGGTGGTCAGCACCCCAAATGTTTATGCAAACACCAAATTTTCTTCTTGAAAATTTATCAACATGATAAGCAATATCGGATAAAAAATAGCTAGCAGTACCGTTTCGGCGCACCAAAACTTCATCTTTTTCTGCGCCAAAATTGACCGAGCTAAACCAAATTGCCTCGTCTTTTTTGTAGGTCAAGCCTCCCTTGGTTAATTTGTCAACAACTTCCTTAACAGAACCATTTTCATGAAGTCGACTTTCATAAAACCAAGAATCATAAATTATGCCATATTTTTTTAGATCTTTTTTCATTTTTTCAATATTTTTAGGTAAAGCATAATCTATCAGCATTTTTTTCAGATGCTCTTCACTCACAGATAAAATTTTATCTCCGTTAATTTTTAAAAATTCTCCAGCTAAAACCTTTATATCCTCTCCATGATAACCATCTTCTGGAAAAGGAAAATCTTTGTTGAAAATTTGTTTAAAACGTGCAAAAAGAGAATCGCCAAATTTTTCAATTTGATTCCCAGTATCGTTAACATAAAATTCTTTGCAAACATCAAAATTACAAGCTTTAAGGATTTCGGCGAGACAATCTCCGATAGCACCAAGCCGCGCGTTCCCCATGTGCATAGGTCCCGTCGGATTCGCAGAAACAAACTCCAAAAGCACATTTTTAACTCCGGAACCACCTTCACGGAAGCCTTTTTCATCTATAGCACAAACAGAAGAAAAATCTGAAAATCCATAACGAAGGCCCTTTTTCTCTATCTCTATAAGAACGTCAGAGTAAAATTTATTGCTAAGATAAAAATTTATAAACCCCACTCCAGCCGATTCACACTTGCAAATCAAACTCGGAAGGCCCAAATTCAAACATTGTGCTACAATTTTTTGTGAAATCTTTTCAGGTGAAATTTTAAACAGTTTAGCAGAAATCATTGCAATGTTACTTGAAAGCTCGCCGTGCTTACGATTTGTAGGGAATTCAAAATAAATTTCGGGGATAACTCCCGAAATTTCTGGTAAATCACCACTTTCAATTGCGGAATTGATTGCCTTTCTTAAAAAAATCTTTAAAATTTCAATAGTTTCTTTTAAAATAGACAAAATATCCTCCAAAGATATGATTTAATAACAAAACACCCAATTCATAGAAGCCGGCTCAAACACCTTGATCAGTTGCGCACGCATTGATTTAGTAGCACAATTTTTTAATGAATCCTCACGTGTGATTAAAACCTTCAACGTTAATTCCCAAAACTCTGAGAAAATTTTTGGCACATGTCTTATCTTTAGTAAATTGCCAAGATTGTTTAAAATTTCTTCACCTGAATCACACCCCACCTCTGAGCTAAGTTGATTATACTCTTAACTCATTTAGTGACAATAAGTGACAAAATTCAAAAGCTTTTTTGGAAAGTAAATTTCTTTTAAAACCTGTTTTCCATTAAGCTCACGCTCTATTACGGGTTCTTTTTTAGCAAGAAGAATTAATTCGCTTTGAGTTATCATTTCATTAACTTTCAATCTGCCCCGAACTTTTCCATTAACTTGAATAACAATTTCAATTTCTTCATCCTTAATAGCTTCGGGGTCGAACTTTGGCCACGATTGATCCGTGATTCTTCCTGAACCCAAGTGCGCAACGTTCCACAATTCTTCTGTGATATGGGGTGCAAAAGGATTAAGTAAAATTGTTAAAATTTTTAGTTCTTCGCGAGTTATTGAATCGCTTTTGCGAAAAATATTTACAAGAGTCATGAGAGAGGCGATTGCAGTATTAAATTTCAGATGCTCCATATCTTCGTCGACTTTCTTTATGGTCTTATGCAAAACGTTTAACATTCCTGCTCTTATTTCAACTTCACCACTGATAATACGTTGAAGGTCCCAGAATTTTTCTAAAAAACGTTTGCAACCCTTGATGCTTTGCGTACTCCACGGTGCTGCGGTTTCAAAATCGCCCATAAACATCTCGTAAAGACGCATAACGTCAGCTCCATATTCAGAAATTACTTCATCAGGGTTAACTACATTGCCTCGAGATTTACTCATTTTTTCCCCGTTTTCTCCAAGAATAACCCCATGACTCGTGCGTTTGGCATAAGGTTCAGGAACAGGAACCACGCCGATATCATACAAAAACTTATGCCAAAACCTGCTGTAAAGTAAATGCAAGGTAGTGTGCTCCATCCCGCCGTTATACCAGTTTATTGGGAGCCAATAGTTAAGACTTTCAGGGCTTGCTAACGCGTCATCATTTAAGGGGTCGAGATAGCGAAGAAAATACCAAGAAGAGCCGGCCCACTGAGGCATAGTGTCTGTTTCTCTTCTTGCTCTGTCACCGCATTGGGGACATTCGACATCAGCCCAATCGCTGGATTCCAAAACAGACTCCCCGCACTGAGAACATTCAAAATTTTGGATTTCAGGCAGTTCAAGGGGCAAATTTTTTTCAAGTACAAATCCGCATTTCGGGCAGTTAATAATCGGAATCGGCTCGCCCCAATAACGTTGACGAGAAAAAATCCAATCTCTTAACCGAAAGTTAACTTTACTTTCCCCCAGTCCACGCCGTTTAAGTTCCTCAGTTACCCTAATTTTCGCTTGAGTTATGTCCAAACCGTCAAGAAATTCGGAATTAATATGCAAACCATCTTCTTTCACCACTTTGTTAACATCTAAACCAAATTTTGACGCAAATTCCAAATCTCTTTCATCGTGAGCAGGAACAGCCATAATAGCTCCGGTTCCGTAATTTGAAAGTACATAATCGGCCAAAAAAATTGGAATCTCGCGACCATCAAGAGGATTTACAGCCTTAATTCCTTTAATTAACACTCCAGTTTTTTCTCTTACAACTTCGGAGCGCTCGAAATCACTTTTTCTACTTGATTCCAGACGGTAATTAAGAACTTCTTTTATGTTTTCTATATTTTCTGAATACAAATCTACAAGTTCGTGCTCCGGAGCAAGCACGAGGTAAGTTGCGCCGAAAATCGTATCCGGTCTTGTAGTGTAAACCTCCACATCCTTACCGCAAGTAGTTTTAAATTTAATAAGAGCTCCTTCAGAACGTCCTATCCAATTTTTTTGCTGTTGCTTAACTCTTTCTGGGAAATCAACAAGATCAAGGTCATCTATCAACCTTTGAGCATACTCGGTAATTTTTAAAATCCACTGAGATTTTGTTTTTTGAATTACTTCATTGTTGCAACGCTCACACTTACCGGCAATAACTTCTTCATTCGCAAGTACACACCGGCAAGAAACGCACCAATTAACGGAAGTATTTCGCTTTTCAGCAAGTCCGCGTTCAAAAAGTCTAGAAAAAATCCATTGGGTCCATTTGTAATATTTTGGGTCAGTAGTATTAACTTCACGGCTCCAATCAAAAGAAAGACCAAGAGCTTTAAGCTGCTCTTTAAAATGTGCTATATTATGCTTTGTAACAATTTTAGGATGAATTTTATTTTTAATAGCAAAATTTTCAGTTGGAAGCCCGAAGGAATCCCAACCGATAGGGTAAAGAACATTGAACCCTTGAAGGCGCCGCTTACGCGCGATGGAATCAAGGGCTACATAACTACGAGGATGCCCCACATGAAGCCCATTCCCAGAAGGATAAGGAAATTCTATAAGCAAATAATATTTAGGCTTTGAAAAATCGTTAGTAACACAAAAAACTTTTGATTCTTCCCAAATTTTCTGCCATTTTTTTTCTGTTTCCATAAAATCGTATGGAATCATATTTTCTCCTCCAGTAAATTAATTTCAATAATAATGTTGCTTAGCTTAATCTGCACAACCTTAATATCTGGCAAAATCAATTATAAAAATTAAAAATTCTATTTTAAATACTCTGCTCAAGCGGAATTTATTAAAACACTGCTCAAAGTTACAAAATCTAGTTTTTTGGCTTTCTTGGATGATTGTTAATTCCGCTTAAAAATTTTGCTCTCTCTAAATTTTCGAAAATAACCTCATTATAAGCTTCAAAGGTATCTGGGTGAATTACCTTTTTCTCGTCTACAAGTTCAACAATAGAAAAACTCAAAGCTTCAGGCATCACAGATTCCATACTTCGTTCCGCCAGCATCCTTAGTTTATTTACTCCGTTGAAATTTCTTTCGGCAGAAATAAAATCTGCAATAAAAACTACTTTTTCGAGCATCGACATTCCCTTACGTGCCGTAGTGTGAAATCTTACCGCATTAATTATGTCGAAATCTCTTATTTTGAGTACAATCTGCAAATAAAAACTGCAAGTAATTGCATGCAAAAGCTTCTTAGAAGCAATTTCGTATCTGGTTATTGGAATATTATTTTCTGTTATAAATTTCATATGTTCAAAATTAGTCCACTCTTTGGTTAAATCATGAAGAATTCCAGAAATCTTTGCTTTCTCGCGGCTGGCTCCATATTTAACCGCCAGCCTTCCCGCAGTTTTAGCAACATTTACACAATGATTATACCTTTTCGAACTTAACATTTCTTTGGCTACAGACTGATAAAGCACCTTTTAACCACCTCGCTTTTAAAATAATTTAGGAATTTTTCTAGCGTAATCATAACCCGGACTAATTTTGATGGATGAAACTTTAAGTTTTACATAAAATTTACTTTATTTTAGCATAAGATGGAAGTTTGAATAGCTTGCCAAATTTCTCAAAAGTGTTCTTTTTCGACCTTTTTTTGACGTATGTCCGTACCTACGAATTCAAGCCTAGTATTGTACCCAATAATTCGGGAAATCACACGCGCTCCATAAAGTTTTTCGAGTTCATACATGGAAAAATTAGTGCTGATAATGGTGGGAGCCATACGCATAACACGAGAATTTAAAATGTTATAAACCGAAGCGGAAGAAAAACTACTCGGAAATTCAGCGCCTAAATCATCTATGATAAGTAAATCGCATTTTATAAAATTGCTTTCACTTTTACCTAAATTCAATTTTCCGAACTTTTCGCGTTCAAGAACGGAAATCATATTCGGAGCGGAAACATAAACGGCACTGTATCCCTTTTTTAAGACCTCTTTTGCAATTGAAAGTGAAATATGCGTTTTTCCAAGCCCGGTTTCACCTACCAACAAGAGTCCCCTAGATTCCAAATTAAAATTTTTTGCATAATTCCAGCAAAAATCAAAAATATACTTCATTATCTCACGCTGGGTAACCCTCTTGCCTGGAACTAGTTCATCAGAATAATAATCTAGCGAAAAATCCCCGAAAGAAACACACTTCGCACTAAGCCCACCTTCCTCGAATGCCGCCTCAAGACGCCTCATGGATTCTTTTTTAAGAAGCTCACGCACACACACACAGACATTACCAAAAACTAGACCCGAATCGCTACAAATCCGACAATTACATTTTGCCTCAAGAAAATCTGCACGTAAATCTGAATCAGATAAAATTTTCGTTAACTCTTTTGAAAGCTTCTCCCTTTTTTCTCGCAAGCGTAATAAAAGCGAATTGTCTCCGCTAAGAACGGCCCTAGCCCCATGCAGCGCAAGCTCTGAAATTTCATTATAAATATGTGCAGCTCTTTCGTTGGTCGCAAAAAAGCTTTCTCTGCGTAAACACGCCTCTTTTTCATGCTTTTGCCGTTCAGAGTTAAGTTTTCTTTCAACAGTTTTGTATACTTCATCCGAATATGGCAATAAATTCATCACCTTTGCTTTCTTTCTTGCTTAACAAATACTAGGGAACATAGCACGATCACAAATATAATACTTGAAAGCGCGTTTATTTCAGGGCTTACAGATTTTCGGGTCATTGAGTATATTGTAATAGGTAAAGTCTGAATGTTTCCGGACGTAAAATAGCTTATTACGAAATCATCAATCGACATTGCAAAGGCCATAAATAAACCGGAAATGATACCGGGCATTATTTCGGGCAATATGACCTTAAAAAAAGCCTTGAATGGAGGGCACCCTAGATCGCAGGCGGCTTCAAAGGTCTGCGGAGTTATCTGATGTAACTTTGGCAGAACAGAGAGAAATGAGTAAGGTGCACAAAAGGTCGTATGCGCAATAATAAGAGTGATTATACCGGGATTTAAAAAACCTGTAAACTTACGAATAAACGAAAAAAACATCATCAAAGAAACACCGCTGACAATATCAGGGCTTATCATGGGAATGTTTGTTAAATTCATTATTAATGCAGCCGTTTTTTTTCCGTAATTTATCATTCCGACACATGCTGAAACACCTAAAATAGTTGCCAAAAACGCAGAAATCACCGCTAAAGCAAGAGTATTTGATGCAGAATGTAAAATAGTTTTGTCTCTAAAAAGAGTTTTATACCAACAAAGACTGAAACCGCCCCAATGCGCACGGCTTTTTGAAGCGTTAAACGAAAAAAATACCAAAACTAAAACAGGAGAATATAAAATCAAAAAAATTAAGACAAGATACAGCCTGTTTAAAAATTTTGCCAATTTCATCCTCTTAAAAAACGAAATCACTGAAAACTTTTGGCTCTGCAAACTTTAAACTAGAAAATCTATTTTGCATGATTTCCAAAAGACAATCTATCATAATCTCAAAAAAATTCAACAAAATCACTGAAAGCTTTGGATTTTGCGAATTTTATGTCAGAAAATTTATTTTGCATGATTTCCAAAAGATAATCTATTATAACGTCTTCAGACTTGTAATGTCCAACATCAAAAATCATAAGGCCCGCTGAACCTGCCGCTAAAATCTCGTGATGTTTAATTTCTCCCGTAACAAAAGCCTGTGCACCTTTTAAAATAGACTCAAAAACAAGTTCTCCACAAGAGCCTGAAGCAACCGCGACTTTTTTTATCTCTCCGCCGAAGTTGGTAAACCTGATTCCAGTGCAATTCAGATTCTTTTTAATATGTCCGGCGAATTCTCGCGCATTTAAGCGTGATTGTAATTCACCAACAAAGCCTAATGGCATTCCTTTGCGGTAGGAAAGCGGCTCCGAAATTTTAATTCCCAATTTATTACAGAGCTGAGCGGAAACTCCACACGAGGCAAAATCAAGATTTGTATGTGCACAAATACAAGAAATTTCAAATTTAGAAAGCAATTCAAGCGCACTTTCAGGCTCAATTTTTCTGATTGGTTTAAAAATAACAGGATGATGACTTATTATTAAATTTGCGCCAGAGAAATGAGCCTCCAGCACCGATTCAGCCGTTATATCAAGCGTGAGAAGCACACCTGTTACGTTTTTGCAAAAACTACCCGTTAAAAGCCCAGAATTATCAAAGTCAGCTTGCGAATCGAACGGTGCTAATTCATTCAGGAAATCGAAAGCCTCTTTTACAATCATATTTTCCCCCTGATCATTTTATAGAACCTAAAACTTCTAAAACAAGCGGAAGTTTGCACAGTGTGAGAAAAATTTATTAATGCCGTCAGATTCATATTTTTCTAATCGATTCAACAAGCGAAAACCCCACAGACTGCAATTTTATCGGGATTTCTTTCTGCCTAAACGCGGGTTCGGTTCGGGTATTGGCAATTACAACCGTTTCTTCAACAACAAATTCTAACATTTCGAACATATCCCTTGTGTAATCATAGTACACCTTAAATTTATCGCGGTCAGGGTTGCCCTGAGTAAACAACAGAACTAATTTTTTGTTCGAGTATTCTTCTTTAAACCGTGGAGAAAAACGCGGAGTGTGATGTGCAAACAGTCTATCGGTAAATGCTTTTGCCTGGGCACTCATCTGCCCCATGTAAACAGGCGTTCCAAAGACAAGCGCTTCTGATTCTCTCAAGTCATCATAAACTTTTTGCATATCGTCCATCATAACACAGCAATCCTTATGAATACACCCTAGACAACCGCTGCATGGCCTAATATCAAGTTCTCCTGCGGAAAATAATTTGGTTGTCGCACCTTTTAATTTTGCTCCCTCCAATACCTTACTCACAGCCCACGCCGTGCCGCCGCTTATGCGCGGGCTGCCATTGAATCCGATAATCTTCATTTTTTCTCCCGTTAAAGTAGTACTTACTTAAACCAAAACAACACTTTTTAGCTTAAATTCTAATAAAATTTCCAGTAAAAAATAGCATAACAAACTACAAAAAAATGCTCAAGTTCAATTTTAAATAAAAACATCACGGAAATTTCATTGTGAATTTTTTAACTAACAAAAGTTCAATTGATAAAACATTCTAAACTGTAAGAAAGTTCCCGCAATACGATATGGAAACTCCACCCGATCCGATAAATGTAACATCCTGGATTCCGTTTGCGTTTTTTAAAAATATCACCGCAGAGTTGCTTTCCACATGTGCAATGCCTCCTGAAGAAGTAAGTGCAGACCCGTAGGTAAGACCTGAAAAATCACAACTTGTGCTCGGGGCAAATGGAATGCCTGTAATTTTTACCGCGCCCGTACCCGCAACCTGGACATAGCAGTGATATTGTAAGTTGAAAACGCATAATTTACCAAGCTTATAACATAAACCGCCACCGGATTCATCGATAATTGAAGAGCTACTAGTTTGGGTTGATATCGTAGGAACCCAAGCTACAGGTGAAGTGGAAAGAATTTCTTGAACTTGGGCCAACGCCTGAGTAAGAGCGCTGTATTCTGAAGTACTTTCAATAGCGCCTTCTGAATCAATTACGTTTCCGACTACAATTTTCAAACCTGTAATTTTCAATAAGGGCGGAGTTTGACCAGGAGGACTTAAAATATAAAATTCACAGTCAAGTACTCCCAATACGTTTGACATCTGAGAAGTAAGTTCCAACTGTGCCTCATATGTATTCTGCAAAATAGGACAATTATTGAAAATTACGTTTCCATCCGGCTTCTGTGCATAAAAAACAACGGAAAATCCTTCTAAATTTATAAAATTTTCTCCTTCCCTAAAAGAAACATACAAAAATCGAGAATTAACCTCGCCAAAATTAATACTAATTACCGCATCATTAACTTTCCAAACATCCATAACAATTTTCTTTGAAACCATCGCTAGTTACCTCCCTCAAAAAGAGTTATCTACTATTAGTGGCAAAAACCAGCCATAGTTGCTTTGAGTCGGGCAATACACTTCTTTAATTGCCAGTTTATCTAATGTTATCAATTCGTAAGAGTTTTTTGTTGGTCTAGAGCCTTGTGCTGTTTATAAACAAATGTACCTATTTTTAGCAATATTTGCGTTTTACGGCTCGGAGTAACTTTACAAATTATTTCAATTGATATATAATACATAATAGACATATGTGATATATGTGTATTCAATATAAATAAAGGGTTAGTAGAAAAAAATTAAAAATTTGAGGAGAAAAAATGAAGTTTAAGTTTAGAAACATAACGTTCGCAGCTCTAGCTTTTATTTTTATGGCATCCACTGTACCCAGCAAGGCGAACTTGGGAGATCCTAATGAACCAATTGAGGTCGCAGTTGTTACGGAGAACGGTTTATCTAGCACATCTGAATTCTATGCGCGTACAATTCTTCGTGACTATGACTGTAAAAACAATGAAATTATAGTGGACAATTTACATTTTAAGCTGAATCCAGGCTTGTCCGAAAATTCGAGAGCTGCTATTGTGGTAGATGGTGTAGGTTCGAAGCTGAGCTCTTTAATTAGTGTTTTAGAGGGTATCGGTATTAGAGGTGATAGAAAGATTTTAGCTTCAGTTTATCCTGATAATTCCTATGAGGGTGTTCCTGGTTGTGTTCCTTTAAAGAGTTCTATTGTTTCTAGTTTAGGTGATGGCATTAAGGAATTGGAGGACGTTTTGTTAAAAATTGGTAGAGATTTGTGTGCAGAAGAGTGGGAACGTTCGGACAATTTGCGTCGTATGCGCATGATGCAAGAAAGATCGAGAGCTTCAGATGAAGAAATTCAGGCTCGTCAACCCGCCGTTGCCGCCCTTCCTACTGATTCTGTCCCGAAAGGCCGTTTTCAAAGATTATTTAATTTGTTAAAAGCTTTTTTGATTAAAATTCGGAGTAAATTAAATTAGTAAAGAGTATAAACTTTTTCGCATTTTCAAATATTAGAAATACTGTTGAGCGTTCGATACCTTCCTTCCTCGCGTTGTCACGTCTTTGCTGACGTATCTTAATGCATTTGCGCCTGTTTAATTTCAATGTGCCGGGTCTAAATTCACCGTCGACGGTTGGCTTAGCGATTAATTTTTGCTTACGATTCCTCATCATACATTTTGAATTTTCTTTTATTTTATATTTGCTCAATTTATTTTTAATACTCTCCATCCTAAACAAATTTTATTTTGTTAGTTTAGAGCTTATCTAGGTGTAAAAGATATGTTTTTTGGAGCGAAAATGTAAAATATTTTCTTAAATTGGGTGTTTATTGCTTATTGACAAGCGGCGAGCTTTTTGCAAGAGTACCAATGATTTTTAGTCGATAGGAGTTAGGATTTTGAAAATTTCTGAAGCGAAAGTTTTTTTTTGCAGCGCTGGGTGTGGGTTTGCGTCTGCTCTTTCGAAGGCTTCCGGATGTGCGCTTTCATCAATAAAAGTTGGCAGATTTAGTGACGGTGAACTTTTTGCTTCTGTTGAGGAAGAGGTACATGGTCGGCAATGTGTTTTAATTCAGTCTGTTTCGGCTCCTGCCAATGATAATTTGATGGAGCTATTGTTGGCTGCGGATGCACTAAAGAGAGCGGCGGCCGCTAGTGTGATTGCCGTTGTGCCGTATTTAGGTTACTGTCGTCAGGATAAAAGAAATAAACAGGAATCGATCGCTGCAAAGCTTGTTGCCAATATTATGGTGAAATCTGGCATCGATGAGGTATTCACCGTAGACCTTCACTCTAAGCAAATAGAAGGATTTTTTGATGTACCCGTATATTGTATTTCCGGTGTTCCGGTGTTTGCGGATTACTTTAAAAAAACTGGTTTTTCTGCGGATGAATTTGTTGTAGTTGCGCCTGATTTCGGAGCTGTCCGCCGTGCTCGTGAGTTAGCCTCTATTTTAGGCTGTGACATTGCAATTGTGGATAAGCATAGACCCAAAGCAAATGTTTCTGAAGTTATGAACGTAATAGGCGAAGTTAATGGTAAAAATTTAATTATTGTAGATGATATTATAGATACTGCCGGGACTGTTTGTAATGCGTCTTTCGAACTTATGGAGCGTGGTGCTCGTGGAATTTATGTTTGTGCATCGCATGCCGTACTTTCAGGGTCGGCCGAGAAAAAGATTGAAAAAAGTATGATTAAAGAGATGATATTTTTGAATACTATTGAAATCCCAGCACATAAGATGATAGATAAATTTAAAATTTTAGATGTTTCTCTTCTAGTTGCAAGAGAGTTTTTTCGATGAATTTTTCTTGGTGCTTTTGTGTTTTCAATTTTGTCAACAAATAAAATATAAAAAATTAAATGTTTTTGAATTTTTGTTTTAGCTATCGTTTGTTTAACACATTTTGTTATGTTATTTTGGAGAGCAGGTTTGACTTCTTCGCAGTTTTCTGATAGAATAATTGCAAAATAAAGATGAAGGTGGGTGGGTCTGGGTTGCCCCAGAAAGAAGATTACTATAAACTTTTAGGTGTTGGAAAAGGTGCTTCTGAAGATGAGATAAAAAAAGCTTACAGAAGGATGGCGAAGCAGTATCATCCTGATCTGAATAAAGATAACAAAAGTGCCGAGGCGAAATTTAAGGAGGTTAATGAGGCTTACGAGGTGCTTTCTGATAAGGAAAAGCGTGCACGTTACGATCAGTTTGGTCATGCGGGAGTTAATCAGAATTATAGCGGTGGCCAGGGTTATTCTTCTGGTAGTCCATTCGAGTCTGATTTTGATTTGGGTGATCTGTTTGGAAGCTTTTTTGGAGGGTTCGGCGGTAGTGCTTCTGGCTCTCGCAGGAGAGTTTCGCGCGGTTCCAACATTGAAGTTTCCGTTTCGATTTCATTCGAAGAATCTGCTAAAGGTTGCTCACGAACTGTTAACTTTGAAAGAGTTGCTGAGTGTGAAGCTTGTGGCGGAGTAGGAGCTGCGGCTGGTAGCGCAAAAAAGACTTGTTCTGTATGCCGTGGCTCAGGTCAGGTTGTGGTGAGTCAGAGGACTGCTTTTGGAGTTATCCAGACTATGAGTACTTGCAGTCATTGTCATGGCGAGGGCAGTGTTATTGAGCAGCCGTGCGCTAAGTGCGGTGGTAAAGGCCGAATAAAACGTAGCGATTCAGTGGAGGTTCAGATTCCAGCGGGAGTTGATAGCGGTCAAATTCTTAACGTACGTTCCAAAGGAAACGTAGGGGTGAACGGTGGTGGAAGTGGGGATTTGCATATTTCAGTTAATGTTAAGCCCCATCAGTTCTTCGAACGTAACAATGATGACATCTGGTGTGAATTGCCTATCACATTTGTTCAGGCATCGCTTGGAGATGATGTTGTGGTTCCGACGCTGGAAGGTAAGGTGACTTATCACGTTCATGAAGGTACCCAACATGGTGATGTGTTCAAACTTAAGGGCCGTGGTATACCTCACCTACAAGGCAGAGGGCGTGGCGACCAAATGATTCGCATAACAGTAGAAGTTCCGAAGCATTTAAGTGAAGAGCAGAGAAAGATTTTAAAAAAGTTTGATTCAGTTTCGGTTCCGAGGAATTATCAAAAGAAGCAAGGTTTTTTTGAGCGTCTCAAGTCTATGTTTAGCTAGCGTCAAAGGGATAGGGGGAGACGGTTCAAAGTTGTCGTGCTGACCAAAGATTAGTGGCGCAATTGTAATTTTTGGGAATTTTAGATTAATTGGATAGTTTTATTTGGATAGTTTTATTATGTTTTTATATTTTAAGAAATCGACAGTTAGGTTATTAGCGTTAGTGCTTTTCGTCTTTAGCATTCTCAGTGTCATTCATCAATCGGTGGAGGCGTTTAGGTGGTTTTGGGATAAAACAACTTATCAATTTATGGCCAACGCTACTGACGGTGTATTTCTTATTAAGGATGACGATAAAAAATTTAATTTTAATTTATTGAGGATGAGGAATCCTTTGCCTTTTGAATTTAAAGTAAATTTTCTTAATGAGTGTGTGGTTGTTTTTTCGTTCATTACGTATAATCAAAGGGAAACATTCGAAGATGCACTTTCGGATATTATTGTAGGAGAATTTAAAGGCAGGTGGTTTTATGGTGATTTTATTTACATTACTAACGCGAAGGATGCTGAAACTATATCTAAGGATCTAACATTTGGTACGAATATTTATTTTGTTTTTCGAGGTGAGCATGCAAATAAGGTTAATGACCTTCTCAATGGTTCATCTTTTAAGTTAGATATGAGATCTCATATGTTTAATTATACTTTCGGTAAAATGTTGAAGCTAACACCACCTTATCAGTTGGTTATTACCTTAGTTGCCGAATTTTTTGATGATCCAAAAGACGCTTATAAGAAGTATTATTACATAGGGTCTGGGCCTGATTTTGATTAAAAGCCGTGTTTTGGTGTAGTCCTCGGTTTTTTTTGTTGTTTTACTGGGCACTGTAGATTTTTTCGTCGATCGTTAGAATTTTCTAGATTTCGGAACCACTTTCGGTAGTTTTTTTGTTTATGATCCAAAATAAAAAATTACGATTTATAATTTTTTCAGAATTGACCTACACAATCTTTCAATCGCTTCCTCAGTTCTTTCGTGGTTACCAAAGCATGCTAGCCTGAAAAAGTTTTCTCCGTTTTTTCCGAACCCCGAACCCGGGATCCCTATTACGCCGGCATCCTCAAGGATGAAATCAAAAAATTTCCAAGATTTCATGCTTTCAGGGCATTTCATCCATATGTATGGCGAATTTATTCCACCGAAAAACTTTACCTTTGCGTGTCTAAGCTTCTGCATAATTATTTCTGCGTTTTTTCTGTAATAATCTATATTTTTTTTAATTTGCGTTTTGCCTTCCGCCGATAACGTAGCCTCTGCAGCACGTTGAATCACATATGGCACTCCGTTGAATTTTGTCGATTGTCTTCGTGACCAAAGTTCGTTAATTTTAACATCATCATATTCTAATTCTTTAGAAATAATTGTGTAAGCGCATCTCATACCTGTAAATCCAGCAGTTTTTGAGAATGAGCGAAATTCAATTGCACATTTTCTTGCGCCTTCTATTTCAAAAATGCTGTGGGGAACGTCATTGCTTACAAAAGCTTCGTACGCTGAATCAAAAAGTATAACCGAATTTCGTGATAACGCGAAATCAACCCAGCTCTTGAGCTGCTCATGAGAATAAGCAGCGCCGGTAGGATTGTTTGGAGAACAAATGTATATCAAATCTGATTTTTCATACTCTGGTATCGGTGTTGGTAGAAATTCATTTCTTTCTTCAGCGTTACAATAAGTTATCTCGCGGCCAGCCATAATGTTTGAATCAACATAAACAGGGTAGGTAGGGTCCGGAATCAAACATACGTTTTCATTTGAAAATATGTCTGAAATATTTCCAATGTCACTCTTACTTCCGTCGCTTATAAAAACTTCATCAACCGAAATGTTAACGCCACGTTCTGAATACGATTTGCATATTTTTTCACGTAAAAATAAATATCCATTATTTGGTCCGTAACCTTTGAAAGTTTCAGCGGAAGCCATTTCCTCAATTGCTTTTAGTCCAGCAGATACAGCGGCCTCGCATACTGGCAAAGTAACGTCGCCAATCCCAAGGCTTATAATGTCTTTTTTAGGAAATTTCTCTTTGAATCGCTTAACTTTTTCGGATATTATTAAAAAAAGATAATTTTCGCCTAACTTTAAAAAATTTTTGTTTATTTTCATTATGGCTCCCTGATTGAAATATTTTAAAAGCGTATAGTAACATTTAACCATCTGAATGGCAATTCATGCTTGAGTGTCAATTTTTGGTACGGTGTAAGGAGGAGCTGACTTTCGTGAATTAGAGACTTTTAAAACATGAGGCGTTATTTTTGAAAAGAATAGGCTTCTTTAGAAACTAGAAATAAATGGGAATCGAAGAAAAAACATTCGAAAACACGGTAGAAATCTTAGTCAAAACTCCCATTTTTTACGGCGCGATTTCCCTAATAAATTCTAATATATCTTGGGCACATATTGCGTAATTTTTGTTTATAATCCTCAAATCGTAATTTTTAGATTCTTCAATTTCAAATTCTGCTCGCTTCAATCTTCTTATAATTGATTCTTCGTCGTCAAGCCCTCGTGAACGCAGCCTGTTTTCGAGCTCATGTAGAGATGGCGGAAGTATGAATACTGAAACGGAATCCGGACGCGATTTCTTTACTTTTTTCCCACCCTGAACTTCAATCACTAAGATAACATTTCTACCTTTTTTTGTATATTTCTCTACTTCATTTTTTAAAGTACCATAGCGATTACCGCAATAGGATGCATATTCTAAAAATTTGTTCGACGAAACGGCCGAATCAAAATCTTGAGCGCTCAAAAAATGGTAATCGATTCCGTTCTTTTCATTCGAGCGAATTTTACGCGTAGTCGCCGAGACAGAAATAACAAATTCAGGTGCAATTCTGACTATTTCCTTTACTACCGTGTCTTTACCCACACCTGAACATCCTGAAAGCACAACTAACATACCTTGTCAAGTACCACCCCTACTCCAAATTCCTTTTAGTTTACAACAAACGCGACTAATTTAAAACTTTATCAACATCTTTAAATCGGACCGCCTTAAAAACATCCTACACGACGGAAGCGAGTTTAAATAGCTTAGTCCTCTTTTTTTGAGTAGCATCCATTCAAAACTTCACTAATTTCGTTTTTCTTCAAACTTTTAAAGTCAATTCTTAAGATGCTTGGAAGACTTTGTGAACAACTTTTGTCCTCTGTAAATGCTTCGGCTGGATTAATTTCTGTATATTTTTATAATTGTATCATGGTTTTTAACGTTTCATTCCCTCACTTAGGAATTAATCTAAAAATAAACCCATTAGCGTTTGAAATAGCCGGAATTAGTATCCGTTGGTACGGAATCATCTTGGCAATTGCCTTCGCTTCCGGGACTATCCTTACTTTATATCAGAATAGAAGAGAAAAAATCATTGGAAACGAAAATGATCTACTAGACTTAATTTTATTGGCTTCTTTTGGAGGAATCGTAGGGGCTAGAATTTATTACATCGTATTTTACCCTGGCGCTTTTGCATACGATAAATGGCTTAATATACGTTCAGGAGGCCTAGCTATCTACGGTTCCTTGCTAGGTGGATTGGCAGCTTTATTTTGTGTTTGCAAATATAAAAAAATTGAAACTAAAAATATTTTAAACTTATTTTCGCCTGCAACAATTTTAGCGCAAGCAATTGGGAGATGGGGTAATTTTGTAAACCAAGAAGCTTTCGGGACTCAAACAAATATTTTTCTTGGCATGTCAAGCGAAGCAACAAATTTTAAAACGGTGCATCCATGCTTTTTTTATGAATCTTTATGGTGTATTCTGGGTTTTTTATTAATTTATCATATTTGTTTCAAAAAAAGATTTGAATTTTATCTAATCTGGTACCCTGTAGGAAGATTCCTAATCGAAATGCTTCGTACCGATTCACTTTTGATTCCGTATACGAATATAAAAGTTTCGGAAATTACCTCAATTGTTCTAATTTTATTTTTCATAGTCTTAAATCTTAAAAATAATAAATCGATACAAACTTTGGATTAATTTTAATAAAAACCTCAAACATCGACCGAAGGATACAATTTTAAAATTTTAGTGAGCAAGGTAAATCAATGTTGCAAATTATCAAAAATTATTATATTATGGCCGATAGGAGAAGTACTCAAGTGGTTGAAGAGGCGCCCCTGCTAAGGGTGTAGGTCGGGAAACCGGCGCGAGAGTTCAAATCTCTCCTTCTCCGCCAAACGTCCCTTATACGAACTTTCAGTATCGTGTAGGGTAGTTTTTGTTTTCTATTCTTGTGCATTACAAAAAATGTTGACTTTTAAGTTAAAAACGAACGATATTTCGCATCTAAGCTTGAAGAAAATAAAGGTTTTGAACGTGGATGTAACATTTTAAGGCAGTGCAAAACAGGATATACGTGCTAAAATTCAAAAAAATAATAATGTAATAATGTGTAAGGATATGGAAAATGAAGGAAAAAAATGTGCACGAAATGCAAAAGCGAAAACAGAGTAAAAAGCGGATTTCACAGAGGAAAACAAAGATATCTATGCAAAAATTGCGGATGTAATTATGTTAAAAATCCTTGCAAAGGCTATTATGAGAAAGAAAAATAGGAAGATTGGTTTCAGGAGAATCGAAAGATTGCTTGGAATGAGCCATGTCTCAGTAATTAATTGGGTTAAACGAGAAGCTTTAAAAATTGAAAATCACGCGGAAAAGGTTAAAAACCT
>JAISNY010000021.1 GCA_031275995.1 Oscillospiraceae bacterium
GTCTTGAAAATCCTCGCTTCCAACATAACTCGCTTCCGCATCTCGGACACCCTTTCATCCTCTTCACCTCTTCTTTATTCTTCCCTCCTTTTCCCTTTCGTATACCTTCATGCGCTGCCGATCATTTAACAGCGTTGACATTTCGGAGAAAATTGGTTAGAGTTGCACTCGGAATATTGGGGGGGAGGCACTTCTATGGATTCTTCGTACCTTGAAGAAACAGAATCGGCGATGAAGAAAGTTATAGCATTCCTTGAGGGCGAATATAAAGCGTTGCGTGCAGGTAGAGCGAATCCCTCGATTTTAGAAAAAGTTTTTGTTGATTATTACGGAGCTCAAACTCCTGTTTGTCAGTTGGCTTCGATTTCAGTAGTTGAATCCAGAACTTTGGTTGTTCAGGCCTGGGATCTTTCTATTCTTCGCTCGGTAGAAAAAGCGATTTTAAAGGCCGATCTGGGAGTGACTCCACAAAACGACGGTAAAATAATAAGAATTACTTTTCCGCCTCTCACCGAAGAGCGCCGAAGGGAGCTTTCTAAAGAAATTTCAAAAATTAGCGAGGAATCAAAAATAAAAATCAGAAACGTACGCAGAGACGCTTTTGAAAAAATTAAAATCATGAAAAAAAGCACGGAGATAAGTAACGATGAAGCTCTTTATAGGGAGAAAAAAGTTCAAAGTTTGACCGATGTGTATTCCGGTAAGATTGAATCTTTGAAAGAATCTAAAATTAAAGACACCATGGAAATATAATATGTCGTTGCTTGTTCATGTTGGAATAATTATGGATGGGAACGGTCGTTGGGCTAGAGCCCGCGGTATGCCGCGTGAATATGGGCATATCAGGGGCGTTAAAACGTTCAGACGTATCGTGAAGTATGCTTTTAACAACACAGAAATAAAATATCTGACCGTTTATGCTTTTTCTACAGAAAATTGGAAGCGTTCCAAGCATGAAGTAGCGATGATTATGAATTTACTTAAACAACAAATCTGTAGCGCCATAAGAGATTACGATAAGGAAATTAAAATAAATTTTTTAGGCGATATTTCAGGTCTTCCTGACGAAATCAGGGATCTCGCAATGACTTTGCAGGAGATGACGAGGGAAAATGTTAAAATGACTCTTAATATTGCTTTGAATTATGGTTCTAGAAGTGAAATTCTTCAAGCCGTAAAAAAAATTTTAAAATCAGAAGTAGATCCGCTTGACATAACTGAATCTTTATTTTCGAGCTACCTTTATACGACATCGCAACCGGATCCTGATTTAATAATTAGAACTGGCGGTGAGATGAGGCTTTCTAATTTTCTACTATGGCAGGCTGCATACGCGGAAATTTGGTGTACAAAAGTTTTATGGCCGGATTTTTCACCAAATGATTTTGATGAAGCTACCCAAGATTACTTTAATCGAAAAAGAAAATTTGGAGCTTAAATTTTCATTGGTGCACTCTTGCTAAAAAAAATGTTGCAATTTTCAGTTATTCATGTTACAATTCCTAAAAGTATGTGTTTAGCATCGATAAATTTGGTTTTAGAGAGGGAATATGGATTTAAGAAGTTATTACCGCGGGCAGTTAAAGGGTTTGACCTCTAATGTTGTCAGTATGGGGAAGGCTGTAGCGCAAAGAATAAATTCGACCATTTATGCTCTTCGTGAAATGGATTCAGACACCGCCAAGGATGTTTTTGAATCCGACTCTGAGATAGACGATATGGAACAGTGGATAGAGAACAGTTGCATAAAAATTATTTCTCTTCAAAAGCCGTTCGCTTCCGATTTAAGGGTCGTGTCGAGTATACTCAAAATCATAACGGATATCGAAAGAATAGCCGATCAGTGTGCGGACATATGCGAAATGGTTATGGAAAGGATGATGAGTAAAACTACTTTATGCGTAATTTCCGTAGTCGAGATGATGGAACGTGTGGAATCTATGTTCTTAAGGACTTGCGCTTTAATAGAGAATTTTGATGTCGAAGAGGCTTTTGCTGTTTGTTCTTTCGATGATGAAATCGATGCTAAATTTTCGGATATAATACTTAAAGTATGTGAAGTAATTTCAACTCAAAATTTTTCTCGTGCTGAGAGTGAAGGTTCAGGCCTGATGAAAATAAGGTCGGAGGTAAATTTGATTTTTATTGCTAAGTATGTAGAAAGGATAGGCGACCATTGCACAAATATTGCAGAATGGATAATATATGCGCAAACTGGCGAACATAAAGATTTAAATTGAAGTTGTCTTGATAATATTTTTCACAATTTTTGGTTGGTCGAGCTTTTGTTTTTGAGGTTTTTCTATTGATTTTTTTTAAGATCTAAATTATCATGAAGAGGTTCTTACGGTTTTAGTTTTTTCGTGTGTTTGTTTTTCTGGTATTTTTTTGAGTTGTCATTACGGTTTGGAGCGTCAATTAAATATATATTTTTTTAATTGGAAGCTGTTATTTCAGAAGAGGTGTTTGGTTTTATGTCAGAGTTAGATTTTTTCGGGCTAGTCTACGTTGTGGACGACGATGCAAACGTAAGGAAACTGATAAGCGTCGCATTGAAAGAAAGCGGGTTTGAGGTTTGTGAGTTTGGTAGCGGTGTTGACTTACTCGAAGGTGTTCGCAGAAAGATTCCGGATGTCATTGTGCTTGATTGGATGATGTCGCCGCTTGATGGTTTGGCTGTGTGTGGGCGTCTGAAAATGGAAAGGGAAACCAGGATTATTCCCGTTATAATGATCAGCGCCAAGGAAGACGAAGTTGATTGCATTTTGGGTCTTGAAATGGGTGCGGATAATTATCTTAAGAAACCTTTTAGTACCAAAGTACTTGTGGCGCTTGTTAAGGCTGCGATCCGTCGAAGGGACTGTTTTCTGCCTGGCGGAATTAAAGATGAAATCCTTAGTTTAGGTAGCTTAAAGATTAATCTTGCTAACAGGACTGTTACAAAAGATGGAAGATTCCTCGATTTAACAATGAAGGAGTTTGATCTTCTTGTAAATCTTATGAATGAACAGAGTAGGGTTATGACGCGTGAGCAATTGATGTCTCGAGTTTGGGCGGTTGACTTTAGTGGTGATGCACGTACTGTTGACGTTCATATTCGTTATCTACGTCAAAAGATTGAAGATCAGGCGGATCATCCTAAGTACGTTAAGACCGTACGCGGGATAGGTTATCGAATAGCTTCAGGTGATGAAGTTCAGCAGTAACGTAGGCGTTCCTCGTTCTTTAGCCACTCTCCCTGAAAGGCGGGAGTGGCTTGGGTATTGTTTCTTGTTAGGTTTAGTTGCTCACTTCTATGATTTGCTGCGTCTTTTAGGTAAGAATAAAATCGGCTGAGCCTGTGTGTTTTGATTTTTGCACCTTTAATTTGTTTGAATTAAGTTAGGTTAGTTATGTGTTTAGGTTTTTATTCTCTAGAGATGAAGATAAGTAGGTTTTTTGTGGCTTAGTATGCATCATTAAGTTATAATAGTTTTGTTTTTAGCTTATTTATTATTTGAAATTAAGTCGATTAAAGCTTGTATGTCTTGATTTTTGTGTTTTAAATTGTTTAAAGTATACTGAGTTGGGTGTGGATTTCATGTAGTCTATGTTTTTTAGGTTTGTTAAGTGGTGGATATAGCTCAGTCGGTTAGAGCGCCAGATTGTGGCTCTGGAGGTCGTCGGTTCGATCCCGATTATCCACCCCATCGTGTTTTGGGCTGTAGCCAAGTGGTAAGGCAATGGACTTTGACTCCATCATTCGTTGGTTCGAATCCAGCCAGCCCAGCCATTTTCTGTCTCATAAAAAAAGTTTATCTGAGGCCTAATTCAGGCATTGCTAAATCAATATAAATCTGTTAAAATATCCATATGAATAAATGAGATAATGTACCCAAAATGTGGGACAGACAAAAAAATCAAAGAAGGCTTTTCCCTTGGCGGGCAACGATGCATGTGCAAAAAATTACGGTTGCAATTGGGTATTTTAATAGATGTATATTGATTTAGCAATACCTAATTCATTTGATCTTGCAATTTTTAGGAGTTTATGATATAAAAACTTTGAGGTTGTAAATTTCTAAAGAAGAAAGGGATAAAGTTTTTGAAAAGTAAAAATTTAAAGCTCGCTGTTGTTGTAGCTCTGTTTTGTATGTGTTCATGCAATTCTTTTGCAAATGGAGAAAAGTTTAAAAGTTTGTCGGGTTTGCCCTCTTCATATGATGAAAGTGTTCCGCAAAAAGATAGATTTTTTTTTATATTGTCACGATTACCGGAAATAAAGCGCTGGGCCGTTCTAAGAAGCTTAGAAACTGAAGATGTGCAGCAACATAGTTTTGACACTGCTATAACTGCTCACGCTTTGGTGATGATTCAAAATACATACTATGGTGGAGATTTGAGCGCTGATCGAGCGGCAGTTTTAGCGCTTTTTCATGATGTTGCCGAAATTGTAACTGGTGATTGTCCGTCGCCGGTAAAACACGCAAATAGTCAGATGAAAGAAAGTTATAGTCAAATTGAAGGCAAAATTGCCGATGATCTTTTAACTTACTTACCAAAAGAAATGCAAGTTAAATATTTAAAAATTTTAAAGCAGCAAAAAGAGGAAGCTGAACTTTGGAATATTGTCAAGGCAGCCGATGTAATTTCCGGCATAAAAAAATGTTTGCATGAAAAACATCTTGGAAACACTGATTTCGACAAAGCTTTAGCAGAATTGACCGAACGCGTTATGGATTTTGACATACCGGCAGTCAAATATTTTATTCAAAATTTTTTACCTGCATTTGGGTTTGAGTGTCCAGAAGATTTGGCACCACCAATCGTTTTAGAGCCAGAAGCCGAAATGACATTTCAGTAATAAACTATCGAATATTTTGTTAAATTTGAACGACTTCTGTTTGAAGCCAAGTAAACCGCT
Source organism: Oscillospiraceae bacterium (assembly GCA_031275995.1). Taxonomy (GTDB): domain Bacteria; phylum Bacillota; class Clostridia; order Oscillospirales; family Acutalibacteraceae; genus Improbicoccus. The sequence goes on from JAISNY010000021.1 coordinate 4,904, forward strand.
TCACGTAAAACCATTAACTCGTTCAAATTAACAGTGTCCTATCGGCTTTTCTTGTTAATTTTAACATTTTTTTCTTTAAAACCTTCTCATTTCCCTTAATGGTTTTTAAAATTTTTTCTGTGGCGATTGATATTTTTTTATTTAGAAGGAGGAGTTTGCTTTTGAAGGTCAGTTTTGGACGAAATATGTTTCATCCAAGCTTATCATAAACTCTATTCTTTAAGAAAATACGTATTAAGTTGGATGTGGGTCGCCGTCTGTAACGACACTATCAGACGCTATTTTTTGTGGTTAAAATTTATATAGCTCGTTCAAGAAATTTGGTTTTTGTGAAAATCATTGAAAAACAGGTCTTTATCTTAATAAAGTTATGAATTTTATTATTTATGAATGGGTTTATATCTATACTACTTACGTTTACATTGGGGGCAGTGCTAAATATGGATATATTCCAAAGATTTAAGATAAGCAAACAACAAAACAGAATTAGAAATCATTGAAAAAGATTTTGAAACAGAGTAGGATTTTCCTGCAAAATGAGCAATATAATGACGTAAAATAGGATTGGTCCTTTCAACAGTAAAAGTATGAGCTTTACCGATTACATGTTTTGCCGGATCAATTAAATTGACTCCCAACCGTCTGTGGAATAAATTTCGGCATCAATGTGAGCAATTTTTTTGTGAAAGTTTTTCAAAATACTTTGTTTCTCGTGTTCCAAGTTGAAAACCAACAAGTTTTTTTGTTTCTCGCTCTACGCCGTCCAAAGCCAAATGTTTTTTTAAAATTAACACACATTTCGTCGAGTTCCAAAACTTTTATTTTACGCGGTTTTTAACCTTTTCGGCGTAATTTTCAATTTTTAAAGCTTCTCGTTTAACCCAATTAATTACTGAGACATGGCTCATTCCAATCAATCTTTCGATTATCCTGAAACCAATACCTTCATTATAGTGTCTGATTGCTTCCTGTTTTTCTTTATCATAATAGCCTTTACAAGGATTTTCAACATAATTACATCCGCGATTTTTGCATAAATATCTTTGTTTTCCTCTGTGAAATCCGCTTTTTACTCTGTTTTCGCTTTTGCATTTCGTGCACATTTTTTTCCTTACATTACATATTCTTACATTATTATTTT
>JAISNY010000035.1 GCA_031275995.1 Oscillospiraceae bacterium
AGATTTCAGTACATAAAAAATAATGCGAAAAGCAGCGAAATATCTGTGTTTTGCAAAATTTTAAAAGTAACAATTCAAGGCTACAAAAAATATTTAAAAAATCTAAATAAACCCAACAATTACGCCGAGCTTCTGGCGAACATTAAAAAAATTTTGGCGGAAGACGTTTTTAACAAGACTTACAGAAAACAGCGAATGTACGAAAAACTCAAGTTTAGTTATGGCTATACAAATGGCTACAACAGTTTGACAATTTTTTAAGCATTCTAATAACCATGTTGTTAATATTTTGATTTTCTCCTTAAATGTTTCTCGATTTTGTGTTTTCCACTCCGCTTGAACCGCGCCCGACTCATCGGGGGCTACGATGGCGGGGTGGATGTCTTCGACGTTCAATCTCCGCCTGAACCGCGCCGCCGTCCACGGAATAGCCAAAAAGCAGAATCTCGAAGTCGGGCGATACCACCGCAGGAAGCGCTGACGAATTTTGACATTTCAGCTTTGGACAGCAATGCTGCAAAGCTGTATGGATTTGTGAACAGTCTTTTGGTTGAAAACGATGCTTACCCTTGTAGTTGCCGGACTATACGAGCTATATATATATGTATGTATAGGGCGGTCTTTGTGAAGAGTATGTCGTCGAGGTTAACCCCCCTTAATCAAAGCGGAGCATTAGATAACGGATTCACGAGAGACGCTGACCTTCAAAAAGAAATGAATGCTCTTGGTAGCACAAAATAAGGAGGACAAATCACAATGGCTAACCCAACGAAGTCATGCTCCCCATTTTAAAGTATACAGATGATGGGTTCATTCGGTGAAGGAATATGTTGCTCACATTGAGCAAGCCTTTAATTTATCTAATGAGGGTAAAAGAGCGCTTGCCCAGTGGAAAACAGCGGACTATTTACAATCGCGTAATGTGGGCTATCACCCATTTGAAAAAAGCGTGTTTACTTGAATCACGTGAAAAGCGTGGTTCTTATGCCATTACAGATGAAGGCCGTAAAGTGTTAACCCAAAACCTTTCGGAGGTTAATGTCAAATTTCTCACAAAATACGTAAGCTATCGTGATTTCGTACACTCGGAGGAGTAGGCTACCGATGAGCCTTTACCTGAAGATGCCGATAAAACGCCAGATGAGATAATTGGCGCCATTTCTGCCCAGTTGGATTTACAGCTTGCTGATGAACTTTTGGAAGCAATATGCGGTAATTCACCTACTTTCTTTGAAACCTTAGTCATTGACCTTCTTTTAAAAATGGGGTATGGTGGCTTGAAATGTTCAGGAGAAGTCACCAAGAAAACAGGCGATGGTGGTGTTGATGGGGTTATTAAGCAGGATGAGTTGGGACTCGATCAAATTTATATCCAAGCCAAAAGATGGGATAAGGACTCGAGCGTTTCTCGTCCGGAAATACAGAAGTTTTCAGGGGCTTTGCTCGGTGAGGTGCGACTAAGGGTGTGTTCATCACTACGGCGAGTTTTGCTAAGACGGCGATTGATTAAGCCAAGTCTGTACTAAACGCGAAGATAATCTTAATTGATGGGTTGACACTCGCAAAGCTGATGATTAAACACGATTTGGGTGTTGAAACAAGCAACATTATTCGAATAAAGAAGACTGACTCAAATTATTTTGAAGAGCAATAAATGCTTGTTCATGCAGAGGTAGGTCGCCGATGGGCGGCAAGCTAACATCAACATATTAAACGATGCTCGCCCATTAAGGCGATTTGCACTGATGGACTGCGGTAGAACGCGAAACTCAAAGACTTGTTGGTTTTCAACTCGGCCAAAGCATTTCGAAAAACTCTCTCAAAATATCGCTGACATCGATGGTAAGAGTATTCAGCAGCAAAAAGTTATTGTCATCTAATTTGGAGCTGACGGGCGGAGTCGAACCGTCGACCTGCTGATTACGAATCAGCTGCTCTACCAACTAAGCTACGCCAGCTTTTAAGCCTGAAAAAAGCAGGAACTCAAGCTATTGACTACACAATAGCACGGTTATAGTATAATTTCAAGTGTAACGTATGATTTTAAAATTGGAACAAAACAATTACTAATTTTAATTACAATAACAATAGGGTTTCTTAATAACAAACCAAATCAAAGAGGAAGTTCCTGTTGCGCTTCAGAAGATAAAACTTCGGAGCTGATCAATTTCTTGAAAAGTTTGGATTCAATTCTAGCGTTGTCAACATAAATACTAAAATATCTGTCTATTAGAAGTATCTGAAAAAGATTAATCAAACTGTTGGTTACCAAATAAAGCCCGACAGCTCCCGAAACCGTATAAACAATCCAAAGCGGAAAAAGAGAAAGTGCATAATTCATAACTAAACCCATACCCTTGATTTCATTCTCGTTACCAGACGTTTTTCTCATAACATACGCCGAAGCTAGAGACGAAAACAAACATATCAAAGGAAGAATCCACACCATCTCTGAAAATTTCGCTTCTTTAGGAATTTTCAGAAGATTTATACCAAGAAAATTGAAGCCTGAAGCAAATTTAGATATCTTTTCGGTCTCCTCAGGAGAAAAAATATTCAATTCATCTTTAACGGAATCAAAACGATTAACTATTTGTAACTCAGTTGCAACGTTTTTAGCGCCAGGTTCTTTTAGCAACTCAGACGCTAATTTAACTTTTTCCGCAGGTAAACGAAGAACAGCGCTAAGAGGGCGCTGCATTACACCGTAGATACCGCTAAAAAGAACAATGGTAAAAATAAATGAAACACTCAGGCAGCCTTGCACAGGGTTAATGTTTTCACGCTGATTCAATTTCATTAACTCTTGGCTGAATTTTTGTGTATTATTCCCAAATTTCTTTTTTAACTCTTCTTTTTTTGTTTCGTATCTTGCTCCTGGCGTCATGCTTTTTTGACGCTTTATCATCGCCGGAAACATCAGAAGATTTGCTAAAACTGTGAAAACTATGATTGCAACGCCATAATTACCAAAAGTTTCAAATAAAAAACCCAAAGCATAACCAAAAGAATTAGAAAACATATCTAAACCAAACAATTAAATTGCCTCCAAATTATTTCTTTCTTGGAACCTCATCAATTCCACCACGTGTGAACTGGTTACAGCGCAATATCCTCCTGGCTGTAAACCACAACCCCTTGACTGAACCAAATCTCTCGATCGCTTCAGCAGCGTAAGACGAGCAACTCGGATAAAATCTACATCTGGCACCCATCGCAGGAGAAATCCACCTCTTGTAACCAAAAATCATTCTCAATAGAACACACTTAGACAAATCCCGCTTTTTTAATGTGCGAAAAAATCTCACGTTGAACCTCTATAGTTTTGTAATTTATAGTAGCTGCCCTCGCAATTAAAACAATATCAACACCAGTCGGCAACAAACGAACAAGATTCCTAAACGCCTCTTTTATGACTCTCCTAGCGCGATTCCGCTCAACTGCTCCGCCAACTTTCTTGCTAGCAATTACACCTAAACGCAGCAAACCACACCTGTTCTTAAACGTGTACATTACAACGCCCCGGCCTAAAAACGAACGTCCACGCCCAAGGACACGCTTAAAATCACTATCGCGTCTCAAAATCTGAGGCATCAAAGAGAAAGTGAATGCCTCCCCTTACTTCTCCTGCGCGATAAAACATTACGCCCACCGCGTGCAGACATCCTATTCCTGAATCCATGCTTTCTTTTCCTGTGAATCTTCTTAGGTTGGTATGTTCTAAACATGTAATCTCCTCACTCTAAATCATCTGGAAATTCACTCGGGTTAATTCTATTTGAACTTGTTCATTTTGTCAATAGATTAATTTTTCTTTAATATACAAAACCTAAACTATATTTCTATATAAATATAAACACAAATAAATATAATTTTGTTTAAAATTTTAATCTTTCTCAAAGTATCACTAAAAATAGGTACATTATGTTTTTTTGTGCGATTCCCAAACTTCGTAGCTCCTTTACGCCAACATGATAAATTTTTTGATATAAGTGCTGCGATTTGTACATATGAGTTCCAAAAATTAAATTCTAAATAAACAAAACAAGCAAAATGACTAAAAATTTATCCTAATTCTAAAAAAGAACGTCGGTTGACGTTCTTTTATTTAAAATGCGGAAAATTTATACTCCCACAGTATCATCATCCCCACGCTTCCAGAGGCTTAGAAAAGCTTTAAAATATCCTTTTTTTACCGCAGCAAGAGCGGGGCGTGAACTGCTTCCGCTTACAGCAGGGAGGGATGGACTAATTTTGCTCGCGGCTGGAGGTAAGCTACTTCCGCTCATAGCGGGGAGGGATGGACTAATTTCTCTCACGACCGGAGGAGGTAAGCTACTTTCGCTCATAGCAGATGAACTATTTTCACGCAAACCTCTAGCAAATTCGAGAATCTTTTCCCTCAATTCTTTTTCACCACCACCATCAAGGTTATCCATCCACACAACAGCGTGAAACCCCTCTTCTTTCTCATTAGGCTTATAAGGAGAAAACACAGCTAAAATTTTTATTACATTAACAAACCTTTCTTTATTAAAGTTAAACATAAAATCAAACTTTCGCGCAACAATTAAGATTTGAATACCCTCTCCCATTCCTTGTTGCAAATCGAAATTTATACCTTCTTCATTTGGAATTTTTTCGTAAAAAAATTGACGCGGAAAAAAACCTTGGGACACATCATAAACTCTGACTCTTATTGGGTCGCTCGGATCTCCTGAGATGGCCCCGCTGGGTGCAGCGGACGCCATAGAAATAAAAGCTATGGCTGCGAACGTTATGTTTCTAAATTTAAATTTCATCTTTTCTCCTCAATTTTACCACAACTCACAACTAAAGCATAGAGTTGATTAACAACATTTCCTATCTTCATGTAGTTCTACTGTTTCTAAATCTCCATGTAGTTCTTCTGTTTCTAATGAACATGCCACTGCAATCTCAAAAATCTTTTTCTTTAACTCATCGACACCAAAACCATTTTTAGCAGAGCACAAATAGTATGGCATCCCCCCTAAATCTTCCGCTTTTTTACCGGTATTTTTCATGAAAGGTTCTAAAGCGCCAACAACTAAGTCAACCTTATTTGCGACTAAAATAAATTTAGTATCTTTAAGATTAACATAATTTCCTAATGAATGAAGCCAATAGTTAGTAGCTCCGAATGAATCACTGTCAGCAACGCTAAAAACTATGACAACAACCTTAGAACGCCTAGCGTGACACAACGAAAGTAATTTATATCTTTCCAGCCCAGCGGTGTCCCAAATATCTAAGTTGACATTTGTTCCAAGTAATAAATTGTTCGCAGCTCCTACCGTAGTCCACCGGGGATCAAAATACGAACCTGTCGTGATACGTTGTATAAGACATGTTTTTCCCACTCCAGAATTACCTAAAAAAGTGACCCTTACAACTTCCCCTTTCGCCATTGGAGTAGACATAACAAAAATAAAAGCTAATGCCCCGAATATCATGTTTTTAAACTTCATCATTTACTCCTCGAATTTTTTTAAAAAATTGCCATAAAAGGTAGCAAACACCTAACAAATCTGTTTTTTAAAAACGCAAAGAACAATCATTTACAATTTAATTTTATCCATACACCCCCCCTCTTTGCGCTATTTCAACCGCAATCAATTCTACTAACCCCCCCTCTTTTTTAACAATTGTAACAATTGTATTGTATTGTATGTCAATTTGAATAATTTGTAAAGAGTTACTTCAAACCGCAAAAACACAAGACTCCAGTCTAGCAAGGTAAAATTTTTTTAGGATAGAGAATATGAAAAATTTAAGAATATAGTGTTTCAGTTTATTCCAAACATTTTACTGGTTTGAGTGGCACAAAATCTAAACAAAAACATTTTTGAATTTTTTTATTTTGTATTTGCTCAATTTATCTTTCATACTCTCCACCATAAACAAATTTTACTTCGTTAGCCTAGAGCCTTATGTAATACATCCTAACCCCAAACTCACAATCAACGCTTTATTGACTTCTTGCAGTGATTCGTCGTCTATCCGGCCGACTTTTTCAATAAGTCTGCTTTTGTCTATAGTTCTTATTTGTTCAAGAAGTATCGTCGAATCTTTAGAAAGTCCGGCCTCAACTTTAGAAGCCTTAATTGGAATATGCGTTGGAAGTTTATTTTTTGGTTGCGTCGTTATTGCGGCGGCAATTACTGTAGGACTGAATTTATTTCCAACATCGTTTTGAACAATGAGTACTGGCCTAAGGCCACCTTGTTCCGACCCCACAACCGGGCTTAAATTGGAATAAAAAATGTCTCCTTTTTTCACTTTAAGATTTATTTTGAAACTACGCTCCGAAGAAACAAAAGAATTATCGAACTTTAAGACTGAACCCATTTTATACCTCCGAAGATATCTTTCCGCCTTGCGACATAGAAATATTTTTGCCCAAATTTTGTTTATTTAATCGTTGATAAGTTGGCAGTGCACTGAAGTATGCAAATAAAAAAATAGAAAAAACTAACCACGAGGTGATTAGAATGAACAAATATCCAAGATGTGAAAACGAATTGTGTTGAAAACGGGGATTTTCAAGGCGCGGGAAACAAAGACACACGTGTAAAAAATGCAAGATCAAACGAATTAGGCCTCGGATAAACTCTTTTGATGAAGCATAAATTGGCAGGGGTAGAAGGACTCGAACCCTCAACATTCGGTTTTGGAGACCGACGCTCTACCAGATGAGCTATACCCCTCAATGTAATCTCATTATAAATGATCCGAGATAAAACTCAATAGCTCAATTCGAAAAAATAATCCGTTGGTTTACCTAGAAAATGTCTTAATTTATCATTTAAATATTTTGCTGTTTGCCACAAGTTTTCGCTTTCGTACCCGCGAGAGTCCGTTGGCATCACCTTTAACAGCGGATGGTCTCGCTGGGGCCAAGCGTTCAGAGTGGGTTTAATGGTTGTCATAAGCGGCGTATTTCTAGGCTCCAACGCAATATCAGAGGCCATGACATACATGGTTGGCACAATTTCGTCTTCGGTGAACCGTCCCCCGGTTAATATGCAATTCCCGGCCGCCGCGATATTTGGCTACACAAATTATACAGCCAGGGCAAGCATGTTAATCACCACCGGCGGGGTTATTGAGTGCGTCGGTACAAAAAATTCCGATTCAGGGCCTGAAACAGGCCTCTGGAACGGATTTCTTTGCTACGCTTCCTACAATGCTACCGGATAAATACCAACGAAAGCATCAATAAAGAATGCACCGGCAAAATACCCCAAACCCGCAAGGGTAAATCTGAACAGATTCGCGTGAACATGCTCCAATGCCACCAGTTGATTCCCGGATACAGCCGAAAATGGTTTAAATTTTAAAGCTTTACAATTTTTTAAAAATGATGTATTATAATAATTTAAGATAAATGTGAGAATTTTTTTTTGAAAATCGAAGATATTTTAATCAAACCTGACGAAGATTTGCTCGATCCAACGAATGACATAGTATTCAAAGCGATGCTAACATCGGACAATGAGGCCTCACAACAAGCCTTGAAACATATAATTTCAGATTTTACGGGCCTTGAGAGAAGAGGTGAGAGTCACAGAAAACGAGCCGCAAAGTGGGAGTATGCTGGGAAAACATATCAGACTTGATATCAGCTGTTTGTTTAACAACAAGCAAATCGCGGAAGTCGAGATGACAATGGACGCAACTGAATTTGAATTTGTAAGAATTGAATATTATTTAGCCAAAAAATTTTGTGGAAAATATCGAAACCAAAATAAATATCGAGATTGAAAAATCCGAAAGTAATACTACCGCGAAGCTTCAGAAAGAGTTGGAGGAAGCAACCAATAAATTAAGTCTGTGCTCGGGAATTCGTACATTATTTACGACGGAAGCCAGATTTTGGTGCTGGACAGACTGCCAAAAGAGAAAGCTGTCAACGTGATGCGGATCAATGCCGGTGGGATTGGATTTTCTCAAAGCGGCATCAACGGCACTTTCACGAGTGCCTGGACGCTCGATGGGACCTTCGATGCGCAGAAAATTAACGCGATAAATATCACCTGCGACCTGATAAAAGGCGGGACCCTCAAACTCGGCTCGAACCTCGACGAAAGCGGCAGGCTCGAGGTTTTTGATATGTCCAACCGAATGATTTGCGACATAGATAAGGACGGAATCGAGGTTTTTTGTGACAACGGAAGCGCCATCAGACTCAGTGGGAGCGAAGGCCTGATCGGGGTTAACCCGGAAAATGGGAACTTTTTCCAAGGTTATGATAACGAATTCACGACAACCAAGAGCAACGTCAAGCAAGAGCTCACAATCGCGAGCCAAATCAAATTAATACCGCTCCAGACAGAGACAAACTCTGGAATCGCATTCGTATCAATGATTTGACAACTCAACCAAAAACCTAAAATATGACAATTACGATGCTACCAACGATTTAAACATAAAATCGCAGAAAAATTGGAACGATTAGCCATAATAAGAAACCTAAAACATCAAAAAATATGATGCTACCAACTATTCTTCCGGCGCCCAAACCGGAATAACTTAAAACATATATAGCTAAATTATACTACGTTACCAATGCGGTCTGATTAATCCCCGAATCGAACCGCAAAGGCATTGTAACATAATTTCTTTTAAAAAGTAAAGCCATTTTCAAAAAAACATAATTTTATTTGACTTTTTTCGAAATCCATGTTACAATCTACTTGTAGGGTTAGGATTATGTTAAGGAGATAATATTGAAGGATTTTGAATTGCTCCCCCGAACCAACGATTTAGTGTTCAAAAAGATTTTTGGAGACTACAAAAACACCAATATTTTGAAAGATTTTCTTGATTCGGTGTTGGATTTGAACAAAGAGGATTACGAAATTATCGAGATACTTGATCCGCATTCGAAGATAGAGTTCATCGACGACAAAGAATGCGTAATTGACGTTAAAATAAGGACAAAAACAGGCAAAATAATTGATATTGAAATGCAAGTTAAGAGTTCGCCGATAATGCGGCACCGGATAGTTTATTATCTTTCGAGCATGATTTACGAGCAGGTTAAGATTACCGAAAAATTTGGTA
>JAISNY010000040.1 GCA_031275995.1 Oscillospiraceae bacterium
TTTTTTAACGTCCCCACGCACTATCTTTCTTGGCAAGTAGGCCTTAATGCTATTTTGGATAATCGCTGTTGAACAGAGGTTTAGTGAAATCGCTGTAGAAGTTGCTAAAAATTTTCTTATATTTTGTGTAATTTTCATAAAATAAACCAAAATACTCCTTAAAAGGCCTTCAGCCTTCAAATTCTAAATTTAATTTAAGATCTTATAAATCTAAGCATAGCATTTTATAATTTAAAAGTCAACAATGTGGGACAGACAAAAAAATCAAAAGAGGCTTTGCCCTTGGCAGGCAACGATACATGTGCAAAAATTGCGGCTGCAATTGGATATTTTAATAAGATGTATATTAATTTAGCAATGACTTATTATAAGATGCTTGAGTTTTTTAAAGTATCATGCGAATCCAAATCGCGCAACCAAGCTGTTAAAGATAAATAGTTTATATAGTGAATATACCCAAAAAGGCAACGTGTTATTGTATTGCAATCTAAAGTTATTACATGGTCGGATGTAAGTTAAGGGAACTGAAACAAACAAAGTAAACAGAGCATTTAGAGTAAATCAAAAATATTAACAACTGCAGTTATTGTATCAAAAGACAGAAAAAGTTGTCAAAGGGAGCAAAAACCAAGTTGAAATAAAAAAATTGAGCAAAATTTTAAAAATTACCACTGCATCAAAAATTGATGAGTGGTTTTTTATTCCCCAAATTTAAAATTTAACTTAAGGAGAAATTTCTATGAATTTTCTAATCTGCGTCTGTTTAATAATGACAGGAACATTACTGCTGATTTCACTTCACCAAAACATTCAAATTTACTTCATGAAAAAAGAATTAAAGAAGTGCCTGAGAGTTATCGCCAGATGTAAACCGAATTTTAAAACAGAAAACGCAATCTCGCAAATTAAAAAAACGCTAAAAGAAATGGAGAGTGAATTTTAAATAGAAAACGAAATCTCGTAAATTAAAAAATCTTTAAAAAGTATGGAGGAAACAAAATGAAAATCAAATTTACAATTTGCGGAGAACCCCGAGGAAAAGAAAGACCAAGAGTATGCAGAAAAGGATTCAAGGTCTTTACTTATACGCCAGAAAAGACTTCTGACTATGAAAAAACAGTAAGAAATGAATTTAGAGAAAATGTCGGAATTAAATTTAAAGAAAGAACTCCAATCAAAGTAAAAATCACCGCATATTACAAAATCCCAAAATATGTATCAAAAGATTGGGTCAGGAAAATGAACGCAGGTCTGATTCTTCCGACAAAGAAGCCAGATGCAGACAACGTTTGCAAGATTATCTTAGATGCTCTAAATGGGGTCTGCTATGAAGATGACGTTCAAGTTTGCAGTCTTGCAGTTGAAAAATTTTATTCCGAAAGACCAAGAGTTGAAGTTGAAATTGAAGAGATGGAGGCTTTAAAAGATAACGTTTGCTAAATATCAAATGTGAAGATTTTAAAACTGTTTGTTAAAATTTTTATTGAAATTAAAGATATGGAGGTTACTTGAAATGCCGCTGTATGAAATTAGCGAAAAATACTTTGAATTTTTAAAAGCTTGCGAAAATGGAGAGATCATGAAAGAAGCGATACCTGATACTTTGGAAGCACTCGATGGTGAATTTGACGAAAAAGTAGATTCTATCGGCTGCTTCATTAAAAATCTAAATGCCGAGGCAGAGGCAATTAAAAAAGAAATTACTTCGCTTAATGAAAGGCGAACGTCAAAGCTAAAGTGTTCAGAGCGGTTAACGGAATATCTAAAGTCACAAATGGAGTTTATCGGCAAAACAAAAATAGAAACAGCCCGAAATAAAATAACAATACGAAAGAATCCTGAATCAGTCTTACTGAGAAGGGATTTTTTAAATTGGGCAAGAGAAAATGCCGATGAATTCTTAAAGTGGAAAGAACCTGAGCCTGACAAGCTCAAAATCAGAGAGCATTTAAAGAACGGTGGCAAATTAGAGCATGCGGAACTGATTCAGACAAAAAGATTGGAGATCAAGTAATTAAATAAATTTTAAAAATTAAAAAGAAAACCAAAAAAATCAAAATCTAAGTAGATCTAAAAATTGAAATTTGGAGGAATTTATAAATTATGAAGAATTTAGAAACTTTTAAAAATTTAAGGAGTATTAGATAATGAACATCTTCGAAAAACTACAAAAAATCAAGCTTGATTTAGTCAAAGCAAATCTGAAAAAGTCCGGAAACAATAGGTTTTCGGGCTTTAAATATTATGAGCTCAGCGACTTCATGCCGCACATTATTAAGCTTTGCGAAAAATATAAAGTCTGCACTGTGATTAGATTCAATAAAGAATTTGCAGAACTCCTGGCTTTTGACAGCGAATTAGAAGGAGAGCAAATTCCAATATCCATTACTTCTCCGATTGAAAAACTCGAGATTAGAGGCGCAAACGCTGTCCAGGCAATCGGCGGTACTCAAACTTACATTAGGCGTTATCTGTATATGGCAATGTTTGACATCACTGAGAACGATACTTTTGATGTGGTTTCCGGGAAAACGTCCGAAACTGCAATGCCGAACAAGATTCAAAGCCCAAGCGAGCCTCAAAATCTAAACAAGCCACAGACAAAAAAGCCAGGAATCTCGCCAACAGAAAAAGATGAGCTAAGAGCCTTAATCGGAAGTAGAGACTTAGAAGCAAAACTTTTAAAGCAATATAAAGTCAATTATTTGCTTGAATTAAATCAAGGTCAAGCGAAAGAAATTAGAGAAAGAATTAATAAATTTAAAGAAAAGCAAAAAGAAGGTGAAAGACAGAAAGAAACTGAAAGTCAGAGAAAAAATGAGAAACAAAAAGAAGGTGAAAATGATGGATAAAAAATTTATAAACAAAACTCTAAAAGATGAAAGGAAAATATTCCATGAAAATCTTGATTTGCTGCTGAGCTTAATCGAACTTACAAGCCAAGAACGGCCGTCCGAGGCGCTCGAATCAATAGAAGTATACGCGTATCTGCTCAAAACATATTGTAAGAATTTCATTTCATGGGAAGAACGTAAAAAAGTAAACGAAAAAGAAAACGAAAGTGAAGGTGAAAGATGTGGAAAATGCGGATGTGGAAAATGCAAAAAATGGGGATAAAACCAAGGAAATATGCGAGATTTTGGCTGAAAAAATAGACTCAAAATTTTAAAGGAATTTAAAGGAAAAAGAAGATTAAAAAGATTAAAAGGAGGAAAACAATGCTTAACCTAATCGTTCTAATGGGCAGACTTACAGCTGACCCTGAGCTAAAACAGACGCAGAATTTCAAAAGTTTTGTGAGATTTAATATTGCAGTCAATCGCTATGTTAAAGATAAAGACCATAATACCAAACAAGATTCAAAACCTAACCACCCGGAAGCGGACTTTTTCACAATCATCGCTTGGGAAAAAACTGCTGAATTTGTCTGCAAATATTTTGGAAAAGGCGATGTAATCGTCATAGAAGGAAGCGTTCGGACTGGAAACTATGAAGATAAAGAAGGAGTGAAACGAAAGTCTTTTGAGATTTGGGCAAGGCAAGTTAATTTTGCAGGCTCGAAAAAGAAGGAAGCAAATGAAACAAACGAAGCAAACGGAGCGAAGGAAATCGGCGCCGGCGATAGTGATGACGACGAGCTTCCGTTTTAAATTTAAGAAGTTTTTGAATAAAAAATTTTTAAATAAGGAGTTTTTAAATAAGAAGTTTTTTTAAAAAAAGCAGATGGATTGCCGTCAATGATGATGGCGATTTATCTTTTTAATTAAATTTATTTTGGAGGAAATTATATGTTTCGCAATTTTTGTAAAAATACATGGCTAAATTTAAACAATATTTTAGCGCTTTCCGATGAGGGTGGTACGACATTAAGAATTATTACAACAGAAGGGAAACAATTTACGGCCGAAACCAACGCCAGCGCTTCTAAAATTATTTTGGGTTTGGCTTCCGAGACTGAAAATAACACCTTTCAAGTTTAAATTAAATTTAAATTAAAGGAGAAGTTAGTGAATTATTTAATCGAAATATTGGCGTTTAATAATTGGATCGAATTTAATTCAAACATCAACAAATCAGATATTTGTTTATGGCACTCGCTTATGGCCATGGCAAACAGATTTGGATGGAAAGAATTTAACATTCCAATTCAGACGCTGATATCGAAAAGCAAACTTACCAAAAATGACATCTATAAATCAAGAAACAAGCTTAAACAATTAGGGATTCTTGAATTTAAAGAACGCAGCGGAAATCAGTCTTCGGTTTACAAAATGATTTCTATTGTGTCCCTATATGGGACACAAATTGGGTCACAAAGTATGACACAAATTGGGTCACAAATTAGTACACAAAGTGAGACGCAAATTGTGAACATACATAAAACCAAAAACCAGAAACCAAAAACCAAAAACAAAGAAAGTATTGCTAACGCAATACCAAAGAAAGTGTTCGGAGAATTTGGCAACGTTTTGCTCAAAGAAACTGAATTCGAAAAACTAAATGCCGAATATGGCGAAGAGGCACAAGAATTTATCGAGTATCTGTCAAGTCACATCGAGATGAAAGGATACAAAGCAAAATCTCACTATTTAGCAATTAAAAAGTGGGTAGCGCTGGCTTCTCGAGAGAAAAAATTTAGAGAATCCAAACTCAGAGAAGGAGGGCAAAACTATGCAGCGAACAGAAACAAACCAAGATTTAAAGCCACTCGTGAGTATCCTGAATAACCACGCTGATCGCGAACCTAAGTGCAAAGCTCAATACGAAACTCAACGCAAATCTCAATACGGAGCTAAGTACGAAGCTAAACATGAAGCTCATTGCGAAGCTAAATACGAAACTGACCACGAAGCTCAATACGAAACTCAGACAAGACAAACCTGCCCTGTTTGCGGCAGAAAAAACTTAGTCAGAACCGCGCAAATCTGCGGCAAACTGATGCATTTTCGCATTATGTGCGAGTGCGAAGAAAAAGAGCAAGCGGCCGAAGAAGAACTTCAAAAACAGCACCAAAAAGCCAAAAGAATCGCAGAAATTAAATCACTTTCTCTTTTAGGCAAACGCTATGAAAATGCAGCGTTTGAAAATTCTGAAATTGGCATGAATCCTAGCTTTGATACAGCTTTAAATCACTGTAAAAAGTATTGCGAAAACTTCAAACAAATGCTTGAAAAAGGCCAAGGAATCTACATTTACGGCGGATTTGGCGTTGGAAAGACTCATCTAACGGCTTGTATTGCAAACGAGTTAATGAAGAATTTTGTTCCGGTTTTATTTACAAATCTTTTTGAGATTTCAAAAGCTGTTAAATCTACGTTCGGCAAAGCTTCGTTTGGAAAAGCTTCAACTTCGGTTTCAAGCGAAACCGAACAAAGTCTGATTGAAAAATTTTCGAAAATTAATCTTCTAATTTTTGATGATTTAGGCAAAGAAATTTTTGTTAAAAATGAGAGTGATACATGGCTGCAGAATCTTCTTTTTGATCTCATAAACAGGCGATATAACGAGCTTAAATCAACAATTTTTTCAAGCAATTACAGTCTTAAAGAGCTTGTTGAAAAGCGAGGTCTCGATGAAGCTGCGGCCGATAGGATCGCTGAAATGACTAAGAATTTTGTGTTCAAAATCAGTGGGAAGAGCAGGAGATAGCCAGAATTATCGTTAAATTTTTAATAAAAAATAGGAGGAAATCAAGTGAAAAATTCAAAAGAATTTCTATCCAAAGCTTACTTGATCGACAAAAGGATAACCAGCAAGATAGAACAAATACTGCGGCTCAGAGAACTTGCAATGAAGGCGAATTCAGTGCTAAGCGATATGCCGCCA
Organism: Oscillospiraceae bacterium; assembly: GCA_031275995.1. Taxonomy (GTDB): domain Bacteria; phylum Bacillota; class Clostridia; order Oscillospirales; family Acutalibacteraceae; genus Improbicoccus. Next base: position 5,827 of record JAISNY010000040.1, read on the forward strand.
AATGCCACAAGAAACTTTAGAAAAATGGAGGAAGCAATCACAAAAATGATAGATTTAGAAAATGAAATCAGTGAAGATATTAACTATTTAGCTGACTTAAAACAGAAGGTCGTGAAAGCGATTAAGAAAATTGGGAATCCTGAATATCAGGTAATTTTAGAGATGAGGTATCTGTGCTTTGAAAGCTGGGAGAAGATCGCAGTAAATATGCACTACAGTGTTAGGCATATATTTAAACTTCATGGAGAGGCACTAAATTCGTGTACTAAAAATTTAGAACTTGATTGAATATTACAGATGATAGCAAGTTGATAGTAAATAATAGTAAATGATACAAAAAAATATAGAATAATAGTTCGACTCTGTGATATTATTAGAATGGTAGGATTGTAACTGGTTCAAGCAAGCTGCAAAACCACACTAACAAAGGTGTGTTTTTTTATTCCCAAAAATGTTTGCAAACACGCATAAACACTTGACTCAAAGCTATTTATATGTTAAAATTAAATTAAGGGAAGTGAATAAATTGATTCAAAAATGGTCGGTGCAGCTTGCGCATAAATTTGAGCCAAAAAGACTCAAAAACGGCGAATGGTTCAGTCTTTCGGAAAAACTAAACGGCATGAGAGGCACGTTTTACAAAGGCAAGATTTATTCACGTCAAGGCAAGGAAATATGCGGCTTGGAACATATTTTAGAAGCAATCGAAGGATTAAATTTGCCGAATATTGTTTTTGATGGTGAATTGATTCGCGATAATGTTGACGGAATTTCAGATAACGAAAACTTTAGAATCGGAACGGGAATTATTCAATCTGATGTCAAAGAAAAGTTTGAAATTAAGTTTGTAATCTTTGATTTGCTGGCAACGGAAGAGTTCGAATCAGGTGAAAGCGTTGCCACAT
>JAISNY010000027.1 GCA_031275995.1 Oscillospiraceae bacterium
GAAAATCAAAAACGCGTTGCCGTAGGTTAAAACGAATGATATGAATAACCGTAGCATTAAAACGAGCAAAAACACTTCAAAATCAGGGTGAGGATTCTAAAATGTTTGTTGAGTGAAAAGTTCCCTGAATTCGCACACTACTGGAGCTGATGGAGGGGATCGAACCCACGACCTATTGATTACAAATCAATTGCTCTACCTTCTGAGCTACATCAGCATAGTAGTTTATTGTAAGCAGAATCGTTTATTTTTTCAAGTTTTACCTATTAAGGCATTGCTAAACAAATATACTTTTATACATAAAGAGTAAAACAGAGTTTTCCATCATTGCCAAACTTTTCGACCAATAATTAAGTCTTTCGTGAAAAACGAGCCAAGTAATGCATGAGCAAACGATTCATTCTTTGCAACAGTATACGTATGAGCTTTCCCGATAATTATGTTTATTATGATCAATTAAGTTATACGACTCCCAGCTGTCAGTTGCATAAATTTTAGCATAGATGTGAGCGATATTTTAAGAGAGTTTTTCGAAATACCTTGTTTTTCGAGTGCCGAGTTGAAAACAAACGAGTCTTTGAGTTCCTCGGTCTACCGCGTTCTACCGCAGTCCAGAGCCAAATATTTTTTTAAAATTTACGCACAGTTCATCAAGTTCTAAAATCTCGAGATTTTCTTCTTTATTTAGATAAATTTTTAAGTTTTTATCCGCTTGTTTGATCCAGTTAATGACAGAAACGTGACTCATTCCAATTAATCTTTCGATTCTTCTTTTGATTTTTTTGTCTGTCCCACATTATTTCATTATCCATTTAAGTGTTTTAATCTAAATATATTTGTTTAAGAATACCATAAATTTAATAATAACACAAACAAATATTTTATTATTTCAACATAATAATTCTATTTTCAAAATTGGCAAAACTAGAAATATTATGAGTAATCATCAAAGTTGTAACTTGTTTATTTTCAGTAATTATTTTGGTTAAATCTAAAATGTTTGCTCTAGAATCTGGATCCAATGCTGTAGTATGTTCATCTAAAATTAAGATTTTAGGTTGTACAAGTGTTGCCATTACAAGTGTAAGCGCTTGTCTTTGGCCGCCTGAAAGCAATCCTACTTTCGTTTTTAGTCTATTTTCTAAACCTAAATTCAATTTTTTCAGTTCATATTTGAAAAATTCTAAATTTTGTTTGGTGATTCCAAAACATAAATTTTTTTTTGAGTTTCTAAGCATTGCCAGTGATAAATTTTGTTCAATTGTTAAATTAGGTGCTGTACCTTTAAGTGGATCTTGGAAAACTCTACCAATAAACTTTGCACGTTTGTATTCAGGAATATTTGTAATATTTTTATCTTCAATTAAAATTTGGCCAGAATCCACATATAACGAACCTGCAATTAAATTCATAAGAGTAGATTTACCTGTACCATTACCGCCTAAAATTATAATAAATTCACCTTTTGATACATTAAGATTAAAATTTTCAAAAACTTTCTTTTCATCAGGTTGATTTTTGTGAAAAGTTTTGCATAAATTTACAATTTTTAACATTTTTGATACTCCTTTTGATAATTTTTTTGATACTTGGCAAAGCCAATAAAACTGCAACTATGATTGCTGTAAAAAGCTTTAAATCGCTTGGATTCATGCCAAGTTTTAAAATAAATAAAATTATAAATCTATAACAAACTGAGCCTAATATCACATTTGTTAATTTAAACATAAATGATTCTTTTTTAATTATAACTTCACCAATTACGATTGAGGCTAGTGCAATAACAATCGTATTCATACCCATCGTGACATCAGCATATCCATTACTTTGAGCTATTAAAGCACCAGCGACTGCACAAATAGCATTACTGAGCATTAATGCTAAAATTTTTTTAAAATCCGTATTTATGCCTTGTGAGCGCATCATTTGTTCGTTGTCGCCTGTTGCACGAATTGCCAACCCCAATCGAGTCTTAAAAAATAGAATCAAAATTACTAGTAAAATTGCACAAATCAAAAATATTACTAAAAAATTTGAAATTTGTGTATCTCCGAAAAATTTAAAAATCGTACCTTGACCAAGAAGTGACAAATTCGCTTTCCCCAAAATTTTAATATTTATCGAATACAAAGCGGTCATTGTTAAAATACCAGAAAGTATTGCTTGGATTTTAAGCTTGGTGTGTAGAAATCCTGTGATTAAGCCAGCCAAAGAACCAATTAATCCCGATATTATCAAACTTAAAATTGGGTTAAGTCCTTTTGTTATAAGTAACGCACAAACGCTACCACCGAGGGTTAAACTACCCTCTGCAGTCATATCGGCAAAATTTAAAACTCTAAATGCAATAAATAAGCCAAGTGACAAAATCGAATATATCAGTGCTTGTGAACAAGTGGTGATTAAAATATTCATGATATTATCTCCTTTAGATTTAATTTTTTAATAATTTCTGAATTTAATACAAGTTTGACGTTTTCCAAATATTGTATTGGCATATCAATAGGTTTTTTTATTTCTTTTAATATTTCCATTGCTTGTATTGCTGTGAGTTTCCCTAATTCGTAATAATCAATACCGTAAGTTCCAGTAGCTCCTTTAGAAATCAAATTTGTTTCTCCACAAATCAATGGTATTCCGGATTGTAAGGCGGTTTGTGAAATAAGTTCCATATTAGATGCAACCATGTTATCTGTTGGAGTATAAATAGCATCGATTTTTTGCAGCATAGATTCAATAACCTGCTGTATTTCTGTAACTTGTGAAAATGTAAAAATATGTGGTAACAACCCTAGCTTTTTAGCTTCTTCTACGGCAATATCAGCCTGGTATTTCGAATTTGCTTCATTTGATGAAAATAAAATACCAATTTTAGTAACTTCAGGTTTTAATTTTTTAATTAATTCGATTTGTTTCGCAATTGGAGCTAAATCTGATGTTCCTGTGATGTTTTCTTGTGTTAATCCTGCTTCTTCGAAATTTGTAACAGCAGTTGCTAAAATCGGAATTTCCGAAGTGATTTTAGCCACAGATTGAGCCGCTGGAGTAGCAATTGCTAAAATTAAATCACAATTTTCGCTCACAAATTGATTTGCTATCGAAACACAGTTAGCCTGATCTCCTTGAGCATTTTGATATTTAATTTCGCCGTTAAAACCCTGATTTTTTAATTCATCAATAAATCCCTTGCGTGAAGCATCTAGCGCTTCATGTTCTACAAACTGTAAAATCCCAATTTTTAATGAATTTTTTTCTGTTTTATTAAAAATTATAAAAAATAAACCAAAAATTGTTAATCCTATTAGTATAATTAGCCAAAAAAATTTTTTATTCATATTATATCTCCTAAATTTTGATTTTTTATATTAAAAGATTATAGAAACTTCGGTAATACTTATCGTAATCATAAAGTAACGCATAATTTTTAAAATTTTTTTGAGATAAAATAAAATCCATAATACCTCCAAAAATAACAAAAAAAATACCATTACATTTGTCTTGTTGACATCTGTAACGGCAAACACATTTACTACAGATATCAGCTATCCGTAATAGACATAATTATTGAATTTAGTATCTAAAATTACATGATCCATAAATATCCCCCCGTGACGTCATAAACGTATCATATGTCTTGTATTTTGTCAAATATTATTTTATTATCAATTATCAAATTATTTAAATTGATTTCAAATTTTCCGATATGATCTCGTACAATAAAAGTTACAACGAATTTCACTAAAAGCTGGTAAAATAAAAATAAAAAGATGAGATTCAGAATGGCACAAAGAACATACACACAGGAATGCAAAATAAATGCGATAAAATTAGCAAAAGAGATTGGGAAAAAACCAGCGGCAAAAGAATTAAAAATGCCGGAGCAAACACTTTATAAAT
>JAISNY010000028.1 GCA_031275995.1 Oscillospiraceae bacterium
CTGTAAACAGGTAGTCCTTGTTTAATCATTTTTATTTCCAACCCATTATTCTTTAATTTCTTAAAATTAATACTTTCGTCGTCACAGTTAAAACCGATTTGAGGACTAATATCTTTTGCCTCTTTTTCTACTGTTTTATCTTCGGTAACCTGCTCTGTCTGCTGCAATGCTTCCAACTGGTACAACAGATTGTCCAAACAATCGGAATGTTCAAGTATCGCATCCTTTGCATAATTGTCGTATTGCAGTCCCATTAACATATATTCAACCTGTAATTTGCTCAATACTGCTACCAAATCTTTAATGTCTATTCCGATATTCAAATACTCGTTGAAATCACTAAAATCATACTGTTTCATTGTTTAACTCCTTTTTTAAAATTTTATTTTTTCTAATGCTGTGTTTAATTCAGATATGTTAGTTATATTACACAGTTTTTTTAATCCTTTGTTCAGTTCGATTGTATCGTTCTCAACTCTGATTATGTTACTTTCCGTCTCTTTTATGATTTCACCGAAAAACCGGTATAACTGTTTTATTTCATAAACAGATAATGAACACTGCCAATCGATAGATGTTCCGTCTTCTTTGTCCAAGTCTGCAATCAGCACTAACGGATATGACTTTATTTTTTCAATTAAAAAGTCAAAATCTTCTTCGTTACATTCAGCATAATGCAATCCGCTACGATAAAAGGTTATGCCGCCTATTCTTTCGGAGAAATCGTCAATTTCTTTTATCTCAATTTCTCTTATTCTGTCATTTTTTGTAAATTTAATTTTCATAATTTTTTATTTTTGTTTTTTATTTTTAATCTTATTTTTAATTCGCTGAAATTTAATTTTAACGCATCACTCATACGTATCTGATACTTCCCGTATTCGCTCCTGTTCTCTATCGGTATCATGCCGCCCTTGATGTAATTAATTACAGTCTGGCGACTTACATTGTGCATACTCGCTACTCCATCTATTGTTATAAACGTGTTGTAAAACTTGTTGTATTCGGCTTTCATGCGGTCTGATACAGCCCTGTCGATTACGCTGTTTAATTCGTCCTCTTTGACTAAATGAAGATTTTCCATGACTTAAATTGCTATTGTATTATATAACATATTAAATATTTATTTATATCCTTTATCGGATAAACATTTACTGCGTAACCCTCGTCCATACATATTTTGACAAATTCAGATGTCGGCTTCTGTTCGGTATAAAGACAACTGCCCCAATTCTTTGTTTTATATCCCTTGTCTGCAAGTCTCACCTGTAACAGGTCTATTCTCTGTTTATTTTTTTCGTGTGTTATTTGAGAATAAATAGAATTTAAGTGTGCTTCTGCTTCTTTAAGTTTTATTTCTACTTCGGAATAATTATTTTTTTTACTGCAAAAAATGCTTTTTATAATCTTTTTCATAATAACCCCCTCTTAAATTGTTATTATTATTTTGTTTTCATCTACAAAACATTCCAAATAGATATTATCAATTATTAAATTTTCAATAAACCTTGAATAGTTTAAACTCAAATTAATAATTTCTGATTTTGTTTTTTCGTCAAAGGAAGTAAATGTATTCATTGTATTTTTAAAATACCTTTCATATTGCATAAGATTATTTAAAAGTTCTTTCGTGATTTCGGATACATCAATTCCGATGTTTATCTCCGATGGCGTGCATGTACTTTGCTCCTGCATTTCCAACGCTGTTTTTTCTTCTTTTTTCATTGTTTTTTAATTTTTTATTTTCTTTAATTTTTTCTGTTCAATGATTTATTCCGTTTGCTTTCGGGCAAATACCTGCTGTAATCCGAATTAAACGGTATGTTTAACTGCATGAAATCATTTCTGTCTATTTCCGTAATGTTCTTTACGCACGCCTTACGTTCATTTAACAGGTGGGTAATCGTAATGTCTATCTCATGTATGCGATTTGAATTTAACAGACGCATTTTTGCGCTCTGCTCGGCTTGCATGAGTTTACTGTTAAGAATATATTTGAGGGCTTTCTCGGCTTCTATAAAGTACTGCCTTGCCTGCTTGCCCTTGTCGTTGCCCTCTACCATTGCCAACTCTTTGGCGGCGTCAATGGATAAAGAGTATTCAATAAGCGGTCGCCCACCAGAGGGGTTTTCGACAAAATTGTTGAAAACCTCAAAATCCTGTTTTTCAACTAATCCGTATTTCTCAATGCGGTCTTTAATCCAATTAGAGAAATCTCTTTTGCTTCCCAAGAAAGCGTGCAGCTCCCTTGCGCTTACGGTTTGCTCGCCGTTACGCTCTAAAATCTGAATGTGATTTTGTAATACTAAATGTTTCATTTTTTTGTTTTTTATAATTGTTTTTTATAATTTCCTTACATTTATCAACTGTATTATTATTTCCTCTGTAAGCATGTTGTCTTTAAGAGCAAACTCGTGATAATAATTCCTGTCTGTCAATAACGCAGGATGTACTTCTATACGCTCCTTTGAAATTCTGATTTTTTCATCAACAACATAACAGTCTATCTTGTGGCTAACGCCGTCAATATCTAATATTATGGCGTGTACTCCATCTTCTATTAATATCGGTTTCATGTTTTTTTATTTTTTTAATTCATTAATTTGTTTTTCGATGTATTTATTTGCAGCGTTTTTGCTTGCAAATTCCTTGTAGTGAACATTTTTCTTCCCATAACCATAAGCATGGTACGCATGCCACCCTGCAAAATCCAACAGTCCCTTGCGGATAACTACTACGTAAGAGATTTTATTGTTCCAGTCTCTTTCAAATTCAAAGGCTTTCATTATCGGTATCTTTACCGTCCCGCATTTCTCACCGTATATCACGGTGATTAAGTTCTTGTCAAAATAGTTTGTATTCATTTTCTTATTTTTTTTATAGTTATTTTTTAATTTTCTTTATCTTCGCACTGTAAAAAACCAAAAAGAGTAAAATTTTGAGTTTTCAATTTTCCCTATTGCCTGCTCTCATTTTACCCTTTTTTGGTTTACGCTCGGATTTTTGCAAGTTCTGAACGTTATATTTTTTATACTAATTCCAGACAATAGGGATTAAAAACAGTGCAAAGATAC
>JAISNY010000005.1 GCA_031275995.1 Oscillospiraceae bacterium
AAAGAACGTCAATTGACGTTCTTTTTTATAATTTGAATAAATTTCTAGTAATTTTGAGTTATTTCGTTTATTTAGAATTTGATTTTTGGAACTCCTATAAAAACTGCATATACAAATCGCGCTTATATCAAAAAATTTCTCACATTGACGCAGATCTACGATATCTGGAAATCGTACAGTTTGATTGACCTAGCCAACATATCGTTGAAAAAGCACAAACTTACACAGTTGAGCGAATGAATCGACTTTTACTACCTCGCAAGATTTTCAAGAAAAACATATTGTTTGTCGAAAAGTCTTGAAATAATTTCTAATCCTGTTTTGCTGTTTATGAACAAATGTATATTGATTTAGCAACGCCTTAAAAATATTGATTTTACATTTGCCGTTAGTACACTGGTTTTTATTGCATAATTTTGGTAAAGTCATTTTTATAAAGCACAATGCTCCTTTGCAAGGAGTATTATGCGAAAGCAGTTTAGATCGGCTTGCAACATTTTTAAAGTAATGATTGCGTCGGGCTATGTTGTTTGTTTTTATAGGTTTTTTGAGGTGAATTGTTATGTGTGGAATCGTTGCATATGTAGGCAAAAATAACGCCTCGAGCTTTTTGCTCAGAGCGCTTGAAAAGCTTGAATACCGCGGTTATGATTCGGCAGGAATTGCGGTTTGCAAAGAAAATAAATTGAATTTAATTAAAAAAAAAGGCAGAATAAATGTTCTTCGAGAAGCTTTGCAGGGTCTTTCAGGTTTTGAAGGCTTTACCGGAATTGGACATACGAGGTGGGCTACTCATGGTGAACCCTCAGATGTAAATTCTCACCCGCATACTGGGAATTCCGGTAAAATAGCAATTGTTCATAACGGTATTATCGAAAATTATATGGTATTGAAGAACAACCTAATTAAAAAAGGTGTGAATTTTAGCTCCGAAACCGACAGCGAAGTCGTGGCCGCTCTGATAGATTCATCTTATGAGGGCGATATTTTTGAGGCAGTACGTAGAGCTATTCCTTCATTTGAAGGCTCTTTTGCTCTGGGAATTTTATGTTCAGATTTTCCGGATCAGATTATTGCTGTGAAGAAAGAAAGTCCGCTCGTTTTGGGGTTTGGAGACGGCGAAAATTACATTGCTTCCGACATTTCTGCTTTTGTTGAAGATACCAGGAACATATGCAGATTAAACGAAAATGAGATGGCACTTATTAAGGCAGATTCTGTCAGTTTTTATAATTTTAAAGGCGAAAAAATAAATAAAAACATAACAAAAATCGATTGGAACGTTGGTTCGAGTGACAAGGGCGGATTTGAACATTTCATGATGAAAGAAATTATGGAACAGCCTTCTGCGATTCGCGAAACAATTTCACCAAGAATTTCCAATGGTGAAATAGTCTTAAAAAGTTTGAAAAATTTTAATGAGGAATATCTTAAGAATGTAAAGAAAATATTTGTTATAGCATGTGGCTCTTCTTATCACGTTGGTCTTGCATCACGTTTTGCTCTTGAAAAGCTTACGAAGCTTCCGGTTGAGGTTGAATTGGCTTCTGAATTTCGCTATCGTTCTCCGATTGTTGATGAAACTACGCTTTTAATTGTGATAAGTCAATCGGGGGAAACCGCAGACAGTCTGGCTGCACTTCGAGAAGGGAAACGCCGCGGCGCAAAAGTGATGGCGATAGTTAACGTTGTCGGAAGTTCAATCGCTTCCGAAGCTGATTTTGTGTTTTACACTTGGGCGGGAATTGAAGTTGCAGTTGCTACTACGAAAGCTTATAGTTCTCAGTTGGCTTCAACGTATTTAGTTGCCTTGTATGTATCTAAAATTCTGAAAACTGTTTCGGAGTCAACGTTTAAAAATTATCTTAATTATATTGAGCTTTTACCAGAATTAGTTGAAAAAATTCTTCTGGGCAAAGAAAAAATTTACGAAATTGCTAAAAAATATTACCAATGCGACAATGTTTTTTTTATCGGCCGGGGAGTAGATTATGCTGTTTGTATGGAAGGATCTTTAAAATTCAAAGAAATCTCATACATTCACTCTGAGGCTTATGCCGCCGGTGAACTTAAACATGGTACAATTTCATTGATTGAATCCGGTACTCTAGTAATTGCGGTAGCTACCGATAAACGTCTTTTTGAAAAGATTTCCAGCAACATCCGCGAAGTTAAAGCACGTGGCGCTGTTTGTATGGCAATTACTATAGAGCCAAAGAAGGAAGAAATTTCTTATGTAGCTAACGACGTTTTTTTCGTTTCAGAAATACCTGAAATTTTTCTCCCTTCACTTGCGGTGATTCCTCTTCAGTTATTTTCTTACTATTCAGCACTTTTGCGCGGTCGCGACATTGATAAGCCCCGAAACCTCGCTAAATCCGTAACAGTAGAGTAACCCGCAGCGGCGGTCCCATCGTAACCGCATTATCAGATAAATCTTGCCAAATTCGTAACGATGGAGTTTCCGTGATGAATATTTTCTAGTCTATTTTGGTACTTTTCCAGAATTGATAAACTTGGTAGAATCTGTTGAAAAATATTTTCTTTAAGTATATCCATAATGCTTGCCTGCTTTTAAAATAGGCTCATTGACATCAATTAAGCACTAACTTAGTATATTTCAAAAGGAGTTGGTGTTTAGTGTTAAGTAAACCCTTGTTCAAAGGTTCTGGCGTAGCATTAATTTCGCCTTTTACAGAGAATGATTCTGTAGATTTCGAAACGTTAGAAAAGCTTATAGAATTTCAAATTGAAAATGGGACGAAGGCGATTATTGTTTGTGGAACTACCGGAGAATCCGCAGTGCTTTCTGAAAAAGAACGCGATGAGATAATAAATTTTTCGGTAAATAAGATTAATCAGAGAGTCCCATTAATAGTGGGTACTGGATCTAACAATACCAAACACGCTGGCAAACTTTCTGAGCGTGCATGTGAATTGGGAGCCGACGCTTTACTTGTTGTTACTCCGTATTACAACAAATCTTCCCAAGATGGGATTGCTGCTCATTATGAGTACATATGCAAAAGAGTTTCAGTTCCTGTAATTGTTTATAATGTTCCTTCCCGAACGGGAGTTAATATTAATCCTGAAACCTATACTAGGATATCAAAATTTGAAAATGTAGTTGCTACAAAAGAAGCGAACGGCGATATTTCTTCCGTAATAAAGACCCGAGCACTCTGCGATAAGTCTTTGGATATATATTCCGGTAACGATGACCAGACTTTACCGATTATTTCAGTGGGAGGCATTGGGGTTATTTCCGTTTTTGCCAACGTTTGCCCAAAGGAATCCCAGCAGATATGTGAATTAGCGGGAAAGGAGCCTGAAAAAGCAGCAGAGCTTTTGTTAGAGTTCCAGGGTTTAATGGAAGCTCTTTTTGTTGATGTTAACCCGATACCTGTTAAAGCCGCACTTAATTTAATGAAATTTAGATGTGGTTCTTGCCGCTTACCACTTACAAGTTTGTCTCCGAAAAATTTGGAGAAATTAAAAAATGAACTTTTTAAACATAATCTTATTTAAAATTTATTAAGTTTTTGAAATTATTGTTTTTAGGTATCGGTATGAGATGTTCTATAAAATTCCAAAGGCTTGTTAAAAGTTTGAAACTATTTGAAACATAATTTATTTTAAGGTGATGTTATTATTTGGGTGCACCGGTTGTAGGGGGGCAACAAAGGTTCCGTAGGTAAAGAAAGAGGCGGGCATAAAGCTTCGTGAAATTTTAAGCTATTTGAAACATAAATTTATTTAAAGCTGTGAAGGTGAAAAAATGATTGATGTTATTGTTTGTGGTTGCCGGGGAAAGATGGGTAGAGAGGTAATTCAATGTTCTAAGGGTTTTGAAAATTTAAGAATTGCAGGAGGAATAGATAGGAACGGTGAAAAATGCGAGGAGTTTCCGATTTTTATTTCGCCTTCAGATGTTAACATCAAATGTGATGTTGTTATTGACTTTTCGGGAATAAGCGCATTGGAGCCTCTTTTGGAATGTTGCCAAAAGAGAAACATTTCCTTGGTTTTGTGTGTTACAGGGTACAGTAAAGAACAGCATGATATAATTCGAAACGCTGCCAAAAATATTGCAGTCTTTGTCTCGAGCAATATGTCTTTTGCTGTGAATTTGATGGCATCTCTGGCAAGGCTTGCAAAATCAGTTCTTGGTAAACGTTTCGATGTGGAAATTATAGAGAAACATCATAGGAATAAAATAGATGCGCCCAGCGGAACGGCTTTGATGCTCGCGGAATCTGTTTCCGAAAATGGAACTCAAATTGTGTTCGATCGCCATGAAAGAGGAGCAAGAAAATCTAACGAAATCGGCATTTCATCGGTGAGAGGGGGCGATATCCCTGGGGAACATGAGATCATTTTTGCAGGCGAAGGAGAAACGTTAACGCTTTGTCATGTTGCTACTGATCGTAAAATTTTTGCACAGGGCGCATTGGAGGCCGCTGTATTTTTACAAAACCAAAAGCCGGGTCTGTATAATTATGAAAATTTTTTTCATAATAGTTTAGATTCTTCGGTGCTCGTTTGATTTTAGATTTTCTTTTTAGAAATCTGCTGGAGGCGCCTCGCATCCGCAATAATCTTTGTCATCTAGATCCAGCTTTTTGTATTAATGTTTTTAGGTTAATCTTACGTTCTTACTTATATTTTATTATAAATCCAAACGGCGTGGAGGTAAATGAAAGAATTAAGGTCATTAGGCTTTTTAAAAAACTAAACATATAAATTAAAATTATAAACATCTGATATTAGATTGAATCTGAATCAGCTAGAAAGGTTTAATAAATTCGATAATGTTCTCGATTTTAACCCTTTGGCTAGAGTCTTATGATTCTTTTCTTGTTCTTGTTCATTAAGAGGACACTTTTGGGGTTTATGAATTTTTCTGAAATTTATTAATTCATGTATTCATAATATAGCTTCAGATTTTTTCATTTATCGCTACTTTTGACTCTTTAAAAACCTAAAATAATCTTTTTTACCATTTACAAAATTTGTGCAAATTATCAATTAATTTTTTGTCTTCTATTAATTGAGATTTTAAGGTGTGACATTTTTTCTTTCTAGAATAAAATTTCCTCTATTTATTTTTTCGATTTTTATTATGCTACCTATTTTTGGGGAAGTTCTGTTGGAGTTTCCGTGCATTAATTAACACAACTTTATTCCATATCACTTTTTGAAAGAAACAAAAGTATTTTATATTTTCCATATTTTTGTACGCACTTTATTTTTGATATTAATAATTTTTACCAATATGAAAATATGTTCTTATTTAAGCAGGTATTCTAGTGCCACCAAAATCATATTTTATAAAATAAGCTTGTTTTTCGTCCTCTGATCTTTTTTATTCTATCTTCTTCTTTAAGATTTCTGCCGTTTTCGAATGTTTTTTCTTTAAATTTCGTGAGTCTGCGAAGTTCTTCAGCTTTTAAGCTTTTTGTTTTTATATTCCATATTGCTTCTAGTTTCGAAAGGTCTATTCAACCACAAAAGGTCTTAATACAACGCTCAAATAAGGAACAATTAAGAAATCGCCAAAAAATTCAATGAATAATTGTTGATTTTTGCGAATAAATTTTAATTAAAAAATTGTGGGTACTCTGCCGGTACACCAAGAAGGAGATCTAAAATGGATTACGACCTCACCAAATTTACAGTCTCAACAGCTAATTTAGTATTTAGCAGCAACAACGAAATTCCTGTTGACTTCGATTTTACACTTCCAGATTATTGCCCCGATATAGGAAGGATCCTTAAATGTAAAGTTATTCCTCACATCACCTCACGTGAAATTTCAGGCGACCGGCTTGTTGTTGAAGGAGTTATTCAAACTCAGCTTTTTTATCTTGATCAAGAGAGAAATTCTTTAAGATGTTACAAAACTGAAACTCCACTTTCTCATACTTTTAACCTTAAGACATCACCACAAATTGCAGTTTCATTGTTAGATTACAAAATTGAATATATCAATTGCCGTGCAGTGAGTCCACGCAGAATTGACATCCATGGAGCATTTTCGTTAAAAGCCAATATTTATGAAAAGAAAAATTTTGATCTTACAAGCGAAATTTCAGGCGAAGATGCGGAACAAAAAACAAAAAACATAACAATAAGCGATTTAAAAGCGCTTGCTCAGCAGCCTGTAACAATCAGTGAGGTACTTGACCTGGGTTCTGAAAAAGCGCCTGCAGAAGTACTGGTACGCTCAGATGCTAATGTTAAAATTGAAGAGTATGAATATTCTTCTGATAAATTAAACATTAAAGGTGAAATAAATGTTAGGCTACTTTACCAAAGCGACGTCGAAACAGGAAAACTCGAAACAGTTAACTATGAAATTCCTCTAAACCAAACAATAGAAGCCCCCGGGGCCTCTAACGGAAGTCCTTGCATCGTGAGAGCGGAAATTACTAGCCACAATGAAAAAATTTCTGAAGAAAATTCAGACTCTAATTCTAACCTTATCAATATTGAAGTAAAACTTATTTTTACAGTTTTTGCATTCGAAGAACGTGAAGAAAAAGTTGTTACCGACGCTTATTCAACCGATTATGAACTCCAAACAAGTTCAGAAAGTGCTAACTTCATGAGATTTTTCGGCTCAAAAAATGATTCTTTTGTCTGTAAAGAAACAATAGAGTTCCCTGAAAATAAAATTCTGAAAGTAATTGACATATGGAATGACCGTTCAAAAGTTAATTTGGAGTTACAAAATGAAGAACTTTTTTATGTAGGCACAATTACAATGTCTATTCTCGCGGTAGATGTGGATTCGATACCATTTTATGCGGAACGAGAAGTAGAATTCACTAAAAAAGCTCCAGAAGGATTGGAATTAAATAACTCCTCACCAGAAAGTTCACTCACTTTAGATTCAATTAATTTCAAAATTTCAGGAGACAACCGTCTGGACCTAAAATTTGAAATAAACATCAATACGGACTTTATTGGAAAAAACAAGATAAATTTTATAACTGAAGTTTCAGCTGATGAAACAAAACCCAAAAACAAAGAAACAGATACCGCCTTAACCGTTTATTACGCAGATTCCGGTGAAAGCATTTGGGAAATAGCCAAAAGATACAACACAACGGTGAATAAAATTAAGGATGAAAATGAAATTGATTTTGATATTTTAGAAAATGAGCGCGCAATCCTAATTCCAATGAACTAATCGTAACCATATTTTGGGAGGAAAAAATGAAAGAAAAAAACATCTATAAAGACATAGCTCAAAGGACTGGCGGGGATATATACATAGGGGTCGTCGGGCCGGTTCGTACCGGTAAATCAACTTTTATAAAAAAGTTCATGGACACTTTGGTTATCCCCAACATAGGTAACCAGCAGCAAAGAGAGCGAACAACCGATGAATTGCCCCAATCTGCTGGTGGCAGAACAATTATGACAACAGAACCTAAATTTATTCCAGAAAATGCCGTAGAAGTATGCATAGAAAACGGCGCCACGTTCCGTGCGAGATTAATCGATTGCGTAGGTTACATAGTTCCGAGCGCACTCGGATATATTGAAAATGAAAGTCCGCGTATGGTAATGACTCCATGGTTCAATCAAGAAATCCCTTTCGACCGTGCTGCTGAAATAGGTACAAAAAAAGTGATAACGGACCACTCCACCATTGGATTAGTAATTACAACTGATGGCTCGATAAGCGACATAGAACGCAGTGAATATGAAAACGCAGAGCAGCGAGTAATTGCTGAATTAAAAGAAATAAACAAACCTTTTATTACGCTTCTTAATAGTATAGATCCATATTCCGAACAAAGCACAGAGCTTGCTGCACAAATGAGCGAAAAATATGGAATACCCGTTATTCCTATTAATTGCATGGATCTTACTGAAAATGAAATCAAATCTATTTTATCACAGGTTCTTTATGAATTCCCAATTCGTGAAATTAAAATCGATATGCCCAAGTGGCTTCTAAGCCTTGAAAAGGAACACTGGCTTAAATCTGAAATTTATTCTGGAATTAAAAACTCATCTCAACAAGCAAGCAAAATTAGAGAAGCAAAAGATATTGCTGGTAATTTAGCTCTTTCATCTTTTGTTATTAGCTCGGTGGTTGATTCAGTTGACCTAGGCACCGGAACTGCGCGAGTAAAAACTTTACTTGAACAATCTTTGTTCTATAAGGTACTTGCCGAAAAAACTGGGATAGATATTTCAGGCGAATGTGAACTCATGGAGCACATGCTTAAACTTTCTAAGTTAAAGAACAAATATGAACGAATTGAATTGGCATACAACGAAGTGGAGGAATCGGGCTACGGAATTGTTATGCCCGTAAAGAATGAACTAAGTCTTGATGAGCCTGAAATTATAAAGCAAGGCGGAAAGTATGGAATCAGATTGCGTGCGTCAGCGCCTTCTGTTCATATGCTAAAAACTAAAATTACTACTGAAATTACACCAATTGTCGGTTCCGAACAACAATCTGAAGAACTTGTTATGTACCTTCTTAAAGAATTCGAAGAAAATCCGAGCAAGATTTGGGAATCCAACATATTTGGAAAATCTCTTCATGAGCTTGTGAACGAAGGTTTAAACAATAAACTTTACCGCATGCCCTCAGACGCAAGAGAAAAACTCAAACAGACTATAGAAAGAATAATAAACGAAGGCTGCAATGGTTTGCTTTGTATAATATTATGAAAAATTAATTTTTCAATTAAGAATGTTCCCAATCTCTGATTAAATTAAACTAAATCTCAAATTTTTAAAAAGATTAAGATTCGTGTTCCTCTTAAAAATTAAGAGCGAAGGGGTAAAACAACAGTTAACCTGCCGTATTCTATTGAAGTTCAATGCTTCAGTATTCTCTGGGTTCTTTAATTTATGCTTATTTTTTCTAAAATTTAAAAATTTACCTAGTATCACGATACTGTCAAACAACATCCGAGGCAGGCAAGCACCCTTCGATGATTAGACTTTTTTGAAAAATTAAAATGAATTAACGAGCTCAAATCGTAAACCAAAACATTAGGCAATTGTTTAGATTTTATTTTTAAATTTCCATAACGAATCTTTGTATATCTTTTCTCGCTTTATTTAAATCTGGAATTTTTAAAACTTGCTTCCCATCCACTACAGCATCGACAAAATTGTCACTTGTAGGGAGCCTGAATGTAAGAGTTTCATACAAAGAATACTCTGGAGCCCGCTTGCAAAATCCAATCAATTCCGAATATTTGCAATTTGTTTTTACACATTTTAAAATGTCGACCAAAATTGCACTTAATTTAGCAAAACTACAACATTTTAATTTTTCTACAACTTTTACAATCACTTCGCGCTGCCGTTTTGTACGGTCAAAATCTGAGCCTGAACTATCGCGGTCACGCGCAAATTGAAGCACTTGGTTCCCATTAAGCTTCACATTACCGTAACTTTCTACACGAGATTTTGCATTATTGTTTATAAAATAAATTTCATCTTTTTCTAATTTCAGCTCAAGTCCACCAAGAGAATCTATTATTTTTTCAAAACCAGGAAAATCAACTGAAACAAACCTATCTATTTTTATTCCAAAATTTTTTTCAATTGTCTGCACAGCCAAGCTCGCTCCTCCGAGTGGGTAAGCGGAATTTAATCTATCCCAGTCATGGCCCGGAACATTCACCCAGAGATCACGCATAATCGATGTTATTTTTATTTTTTTGTGCACTTCATCAAGAGAAACCAAAACAACCGAATCGCTCCTTCCTCTGGATTTAGAAGCAAGAGTATCAACCCCAAGAACTAGAATATTAAGAATTCCAGTGTCTAGGCAGCTCAAATCCCCTCTATTGTCGCCGAAATCGAAACGGTTTTCCTCAGTTCCCTCAAAAACGAAATGAAGATAAACCATGAAAATTCCAAGCAACCCAAGCAAAAAGAAAAATAAAAAAGAGAAAACGCGAATCCATAAAATCTTAAATTTTTTTTTCAAAAATTACTTCACCAAAATAAACCGTAATAAATCCGTCAATTAAAGACTGCGTTTTGAAAAAAATTATAAATGCTAAAACATATATTAAACAAAACCAATCATATAATACTTAAATAATACTTAAACTTAATTTTGTGATTATAAACATTCCTAAAATAAAAAACAAAAAGTTGGCATCTCCCTATTTTCCCAGACCGTTACCAGTCAAGTATCTTCGGCACCACTGGGCTTAACTTCCGTGTTCGAGATGGGAACGGGTGAACACCAGCGTAATCAACACCAACCACCTCATTCTATCACAAAATATCATTATGTCAATTATAATTTTTTAAAATCTATGTTATATATAGATCGAAATGAATCATGTCAAAATTTTTATTCCAAAACAACAAAACTCGCAAATTTAAAGGAATAAATTATTAATTCCTTAACTTTCTTTTCTTCACATTTTTCGAACGCTGTTTTATAGAGTTCAAGTTGAGCGCGGTATTTATCAATAAGTTTATTAAAATCCGAAGTTTTATCAAATTTATAATCAACAATAACAAAAGAATCGTACTCCTCGAACACGAGATCAATCGAGCCTTGAATTATGGTTTTTTGGGAAGATTGTTTAAGTTGATTAAAAATTGAAAATTTATATTCTTTAAAAATTTTTTTGCTTTTGCTTATTCTTTTACCGATAGGACTTTTTATAAAATAAGAAATCTTTTTCTTAACTTCAGGATTTAACAAAATTTTAGACTGAATTTCTGAAATAAAACCTTTTGAAAGTAGTTCTTTTACTTTTTCATCTATCATGAAACACGAATCAAAATCCAAGAACCTAAAAAAACCACGTATTGCCATTCTAACAAAATTAGGATTTGAAAAATTTCCGTTCAAAAACGATGGTTCTGAATCGGCAATGAACTCCTGCCAATCAGGTTTATTAGTAAATCTCGAAGCCGCTTCCTTAAGTGGGACACACAAATCTGATACATACGGATAATTAAAATAAAATCTCTTTAAAATTTTTTCACACAAAAAATCGTCAACAGATTTTAATAATTTATTTTTTTGTTTATTTTTTGTTAAAATATTTCTATCTTCGAAATTGCTAATATCATTTTCGAAATTACAATCAACAATTTGAATATTCCAATCAGAATCTTTAATTTTCTTTAAAAAATCTTGAAAGTCTTTTGCATCTATTTTTTTTGCAACTAATAAAAGAAGCCAATCACTAAAAGAAGAAGAATTTTTTATAAAAAAATTGAACACCGACCCATCTTCAGAATTCTTACAAAGGTAATTTTTATTAATTGCGTTTTCCAAAATCACTTCCGCACTCTTGTTTGTACTTATTATTAAAATCAGATTTTGTTTAGCTCTTGTCATTGCAACATAAAGAAGCCTTAACTCCTCTGCAATTTTTTCTTTCGAAAAATCCAATTCAAAAGCGCTTCTATAAGGATTACTAAACCTTACCGTTCCGTCTTTGTTTTTCAATTTAAAACTCACACCGAGCTTAGAATTAACAATCATTTCTTCGTAATCTTTCTTGAATTCACCTGAACAATCTGCGATTATACAAAAAGGAAATTCAAGACCTTTTGAGGCGTGGATACTCATAACATGAACTGAATCTTCATCTTTAACTTTACAATCCATACGAACTTTCATACCTGAAACCTCAACTTTTTCAATAAAGCTCATAAAATCCGAAAATCCGCCATGATTTTCATTGCTGTATTTTTCTGACAACCCTATAAATTTACGTAAATTTTCAACACGAAGTTCGGGCTCTGACATAGCAGACACAATAACCATTAACGAAGTATCCTCAATGACATGATCTATAAAGTCTTCAAGTGAAGAAGAAGTTGAAAAAATTCTATATTTTTCTATCTTTTCAAGGAAGGCAGAGCATTTTTTGGAAAGTTGATCAAAATCTTCTTTATTAGATCTTTCTTTCAAAGAAAAATAAAATGCGGCATTTCGTTTTAAGGCTCTTATTTGTGAAATTTCATCAATAGTAAAACCAAAAACAGGGCTCATAAGGGTAGCAACTAAGGGTATATCTTGCAAAGGCGTATTAATAACTTTTAAAATTGAAAGCAAGGTTTGAATTTCAACTGTTTCCAAAAAATTAGCAGATCCCTGGGCGTTAACAGGTAACCCAGATTCAATCAACGCCCTTTCAAAATCCAAAATTTTATTTTTTGTACTTCGCAAAAGGACACAAAAATCTCCGAACTTGACCGGTCTTAATTTGTTGTCTTCAAAGACTTTTTTGCCGCTTTTTATGATCTTTTTTATTAATGAAGCTACAAATTTCGCTTCAAATTCGATTCTTTCGAAATCAGAAACGGCACTTAAATCAATGATTTTCAACTCGAAGCCCGCATCGGAAACACCTTCAAAAAAAGAACCCACAGAAAGTGCGTGACCTTTTTGATAATCTATTCCGCTCGTTTCGGGATTCATCAAATTTGCAAATATAAAATTTACGGCGCAAATAATTTTGTTTTGACTTCTAAAATTTGTTTCTAAAAAAATTTTTTTACCGCCTAACTCATTTTTTTCAGAATTTATTTCATAATTCAAAAAAACTTCTGGAGCAGCTTGACGAAAACTGTAAATACTTTGCTTTGCATCGCCAACGATAAAAAGATTTTGACGATCTCTTGAAATTAAATTAAAGATCTTGTCTTGAAGTTTGTTTATGTCCTGATATTCATCTACCATAATTTCATCAAAACACTGAGACAATTCTTTGGCATACTCGGTTTTATTATTATTTTCGTCCTGCAAAATTCCGAGAGTGAACCTTTCTAAGTCAGAAAACTCTAAAATATTTTTTTCATACTTTCGATGTTTAAACTCTTCAGAAAATAAGTTTAAAACTTTAAAAAAGTTTTTTAAAATTTTATAAATCTCATTTGAAACTTTTTTTATATAATCTTTTTCAAAAGCCAAGTCACCAAGTTTCTCGATTGTTTTTTTAGCATAGTCACGCAAGAATTTAAATCTTTTTTTTTCAGTTTCATCAAGATTTAAAATTTTACAGTTTGTGAATTTAAAATTTTTAAAATCTATGATCAAACATTCTAAACTTTGTTCCATGTTAAATTTTTCTAATGCAGTTAAATCGTTTTGCAAAGATTCCAAACATTTTACTGGTTTTTCACACTGCTTTAAAAGTCTAAGAGCAAAACCTAAACATAGTTTTGCAAAATTAAAATTTTCAACTAAATGTTCTTTTAAAATTTTGCCACATATCGTGTATTCAAATTCAGAATCATTTCCATAAATTGCTTGTGAATTTTCTACAAAGGTTTCTACATCAAGGCATGAACGAGTAAAATTATATGTTTTAAAAATAAATTCAATAAATTTTGAATCACCTTTTTCATTGCTAAAAAAGTCAATTGTTTCAATAAGTTCCGTATCTCTACTTTCATAAATATTTTCGATTACGAAATTTGCCGCATTTTCCTTGACAATAGCAATTTCATTTTCTTCAGCAATTCTAAAATTCGATAAAATTCCACATTTTTCAAAATTTTCACGAACAATGCGAAAACAAAAAGCGTCAATAGTACCAACAAACGAGTTTTTAAAAAGAATTTTTTGACGTTTTAATTTTTCATTATAAGGATTTTTATTGATTTCAAATTCAAGACGCTCTCTTATGCGACTTTTCATCTCAGCGGCAGCCGCTTTTGTAAATGTTACAATTAAAATCTTATCAGCTTCACAAAAGGTATCATTTGTAAGTATTTTCAATACACGTTCTACAATTACCGCGGTCTTGCCCGAACCAGCTGCAGCCGAAATAACGTGGAATTGACCAAAAGCCTCGAAAGCTCCTTTTTGGCTTTCGGTCCATATTTTTCTTGACATTTCCGTTTCCTTTAGTTTTCAACATTCTTTTATCATTTTATCAACCAATTTCGCTTGAAATGTAAATCCTCTTCTATATGCCAAAACAAATTAAACAGCAAATGCCAAAAGCTTTCCGCAGGGAAGAAAATCAAAAGCGCGTTGCCGTTGGTTAGAATAGTCTAAAGAATGTTATTAATTAATTGAAGAGTTACGACAAATAAAAAACACTTCAAAATCAACGTGAGGGTTCGAAATGTTCCACTGGTGATCCATCGGGGGCTCGAACCCCGGACCCCTTGATTAAAAGTCAAGTGCTCTACCGACTGAGCTAATGGATCTCTTAACAAACCATACACGCTTTAAATATTGCAACGACATGGTCAAATATGGAATCGTTGATACTTTTCTAAACAATAATCCACATTTAGTCAAGAAGGTGTAATACATAACATAACTTTTACTTAAGTCATTGCTAAAACAGACAAAAATGATAAAACGATTTCATAAATAATGAGATAAAATGCCCCAACATGCGTAAAAATTGAGAAAGTAAGCAGTTTTATAGCAGGCTCAAATTAATTGTTCCTGTTACGTTTTGAAGTGACTCTTTACAAATTATTTAAATTAATATACAATATAATTAGTTAGATTAATAATAATGGGAGGCTAGTAAAAATTGATCGAAGTTAAAATAGCGCATAAGGAGTTAGATGGATAAAATCAAAACTAGTGATTGTTCTTTAGCGGTTTTTAAAAAACAAATTTGGTAAGTCTTCGTTATCTTTATATAGTATATAGTAAAATTTTAAAAATTGGAGGAGAAAAAATGAAATTAAAATTTATAAACATGGCACTTGCGGCCGTGGCTCTGTGTTCTATGGCGTCCGCTGTGCCCAGCAAGGCAGTTTTAGGAGATCCTGAAGATCCTATAGAAATTGCATTTTTTTTAAGCAACCCAAGTCCAACGTATTCAGCGAAGGATATAGCGAATCGGGTTATTAATCGGATGTCCAACAGAGGGCTTTGTTATTTCCAACTTGAAGACGGTAATAAATGTTATGTTCGTATGTTAAATCGCCATGGTGATGATGGTAATGTAAATTATACAATAGGCAATGCCAAAATCCTTGTTTTGCTTGCGGACTCATCAGATAGTGAAATGAGTAAAGTTCTTGAAATAACTGGGGATGCGCTTTATGCGTCGAAGCGTAAGGATGTTAGATTAATTTTAATCAATCTTCGTAATCGAGGTGAAGTAAGTGGTTTTGTAAATTTTAGTCCTTTTCGTAATTTAGGAGCAGATTATACTTATAATTTTTTTGATGAAACCTATTTAGTTGGTTCCATTCGAGAAAATGCTTTTCAACTTCGCCTTGCCTCTGCTGGTGCCCCTGGTGGCGGTGGCGATGTCGGTGCCGCTCCTCCTGCCGATGACCCTCCTGCCGATCACCCTCCTGCCGATGACCCTCCTGCCGATCACCCTCCTGCCGCTGACCCTCCTGCCGATGACCCTCCTGCCGATCACCCTCCTGCCGATCACCCTCCTGCCGATCACCCTCCTGCCGATCACCCTCCTGCCGATCACCCTCCTGCCGATGACCCTCCTGCCGATGACCCTCCTGCCGATCACCCTCCTGCCGATGACCCTCCTGCCGATCACCCTCCTGCCGCTGACCCTCCTGCCGCTGACCCTCCTGCCGATGACCCTCCTGCCGATCACCCTCCTGCCGATCACCCTCCTGCCGCTGACCCTCCTGCCGCTGACCCTCCTGCCGCTGACCCTCCTCCTGCCGCTCCTGCTCGTACCGGTTTGTGGGGACGCCTCTTTGGCCGTCGTGCCGTTGCTGCAGTTCCTCCTGCCGCTGACCCTCCTCCTGCCGCTGACCCTCCTCCTGCCGCTCCTGCTCGTACCGGTTTGTGGGGACGCCTCTTTGGCCGTCGTGCCGTTGCTGCAGTTCCTCCTGCCGCTGACCC
>JAISNY010000003.1 GCA_031275995.1 Oscillospiraceae bacterium
GCTGCATATTTAAGGCAAATCCATTTTTTGTTTTTTCTTCATGTTGACACTTTGGGCACATAATTCTGTCTCCTCTTTTTTACCTAATTTTACTGTAACTATATGTTTTTAGCAATACCGCTTTTTAAACTGCAAAGGTTTCAAAATTATGCAATGCTTATCAGGCGGTTTTATGATTTCATGCTCCAACATCCCGCAACTTTATTAGATAGTAATTGTTGTGTAATGGCCGTTGACGACAGATTCGTAATAGATTTTGTGCAAAATGATGCAATTTTCAATAAATCTGACAGTTGGATAAGAAAACATGTTGATTTAAAAAATGATAAAGCTTGGTGTGATTTTCTTAATATTCAGAGTTTGGCAAATGCTCCGAAAGCAAATAATTACAGAGACTTGGAAGGTGTTAGCATAAGCAATTTTATTGATATTTTCAGAGAGGCGGCATTAGGCGAAAGCGTTGATTATGTTGGATTAAAAAATCGTTTAAACGGTGTTATTGCAATTCCAAATCCGGTACAAGTTGCAATGCCGCCAGAAGTTTTGCATGCACTGCGACGTACGGCGGAAAGGTCTTTAAGACGCGGTCGTAGTGTTGAAGAGGTTGCTGAAGATACAGAGTTGCCTATTGAAGAAGTTCAAGCTATATATGATGGAATGAACAGATAGTAAATGAAGTAAAAATATCCTAAAATCGCTGATTTTTGGTACCAAAATTGGCCGGGGATATCCACCTTTTTCAAATATCTACCAAGGAAATAGGATGGAAGCCAAGACATTGATTTATACTGCAAATGCCATCAAGGATTCTAAACGTCAATTACGAAAAGTCACCAAAAACAAGGACGTTTTTCCGACAGACGGCAGTTTTTTAAAGATATTTTATCTGGCTATAATTGACATCATTAAGAAAATGGTTAGGATTGGCGCAGAGATCAGGGGCTGGATTTGTTCTCAGCTTTCGATTTTCTTTGCTGATAGACTCTCAATTAGAAATAAGGTTTTACGCAAAATTCAGGATATACTCTAAAGACATTGGTTTTGTCGCTCGATCGATTTAACTCATCATGTTGTGTGCTGCTTTTCATGTTAATAAAATTTTAAACCATACTTATTTAACCAATACTCCCAAAAATTGTCTCTTCTGTTGTATTAATCGGTTTTTAATTTAGCGTAGGTAGCATCCTTGCGTGTTTTAGAGTCGCTAGAAAAGCCGAAAAACTTTTTAATACTATCAAATAGACTAAAGCTGGCTGGTTCTTCCATATCCAGCGATTCAATTATGTTCAAATTTAAATTAGGAACCTCGATAACAGAAGGATTTTGAAAAATAAAACTTTTTTGCAAAATACTTTCTCCAGTATTAGTTTTATAAACTATGTGTAAATTTTCGCTTGATCCATTTGGTAGGATTACATAAAAAATCTGGTCGTCTTCTTTCAAAGTAACAAATGGTTTAAGAAGATTGAATAAATATTGAATGTTTAGATATCTGTTAACATACGTATTCGGATTGAAAAAAATCGGTAAATACTTATATAATTTTATATCTGAACAATTGCTCGAATTTTCCATAAAACATCTGAAAACATCGTTTAACGTTTTAGCGTTTTTAACCATAATTGGTGTAATAATTTCGCCAATAATTTTCTTGTTCTTACTTTTTTTCGCAACCGGAATAGCAGCTATTACCTTACTAATATTTTCAGAATCTATCATAAAAATAATATTTTCATAGTCTGCACACAATTCTTCGTCAGAGCCATATGCTTTTATTATACTTCGATAATTAAGCTGTTTTTTTATAGCATCAATTATTGCCTGATTTCTAACATATCTGCAATCATTAACTGCTAAACAATTTATTACTATCGTAAAGAATAGCAACATTAAACTAAAATATTTTAAAAATTTTTTCATATAAGTTCTCCATTAAATATAAAAATTTCAAATTTATAATCTATTGTTTAACCAACTTTTATTGTGATAATAGTTGTAGTGTTTTTAAATTACCTTTTACTCACTCACCAAATCCGTTTGTGTTTTACAAAGAAACAGATAAGTCACTTAGGTCATCAAATCCATAGGATGATTGCTGCCCATCTAAAGGTACATTGTCCTGTGATAGTGACGATGACGACTGTTTATTACGACAACAACAACAAGACGCAATACATTTCACAGTAATCACAAAAATCGTCGTTAAGAGTACCGAAAAAGCGATAGTAAAAAAGGTACTTGCAATTGCGCCAGGTATTAAACCACCAATAACTCCCCCAATGAGTACTGCTATATAATTAACTGTCCACATACCAGCATTTTTAGCTGCTTCACAAATAGATTCACACTTACTTTTTCCTTGGATACATTTGCTAAGAATAAAAGTCGAAATAAATGTACTTACAGATACCGTACCAACAGCAATAAAAACTGGAGCTCCTGTATGTTGCCAGTAACTGGGATTATTCATACCATTCAAAGTACGAATTATGAGATCTCCATCTAAACTGGAAGAACAATTAAAATTGGTCGAATTGGAAAATATAGCACCTTCAATGTTAAAATTTTCCTCTATATTCCAAATTTTTTTTGTAACCTCGATAGGATCTGCAATTTTAGCAAACTTATCGCCAATTGAATCGCCTAAAATACATGAAATTGGTGGCACTAACTTGAGTTCTTCTGATATAATCGTGTCCGTTGCAGCACGGTTCTTCCACCATAGCAAACATAGCAAAATTAATATATTTTAACGCATCTTTTACACTATCCAAAAGATTCTGCTGACACGAATCATTATTTTCGTTTAATTGAGCCTGTAGTGCTTCTAAAGAATCTTTCGCTTTCTCCAAACAAGACCACATAGACATTATTTTCAACTCCTTAATTTTTCATTTTTGTTACGTTGCCATGTATTTTATTTGCAATTTTACCCGCTTCAATTATTATATCTTTTGTTATACTTTCGGGATTCTTGAGCATACTCGTAAATTTAAGCATTTGACCAACATATCCAGTCATCATGCCATCTGTTTTGAACATTGATTTTGTAATTTCAAATGCACGTTTTATAAGATCACTATGTTGACTAACTTCAGCGCTTTTTAATTTTGCAAAATCTATTTTTTGTAATTTTTTTGCTATTTCAGGCAAGTCATCAGTTGTTTTTGCTCTTTTTTGTTCTTGTTCTCTAAATTTTTTAAGTGCTGGTGCGAGGTCTTCCTCATTTTTCTTTCTAAGACTCTCTTGGAGGCGTATTGAATCAAATTCCGAGTCGCCTTTCGCTTTTGTTTTTACTTCGTCACCTTTCGATGCTTTCTTTTTTAACGACTCTTTTTTAAAACTCTCAATATCATTCCAAACTATGTTCATAATACAATGTAATTTTTTGAGTATCTTTTTAACTTCAATTTCTTTTTCCTTACTCATAACATTATCACCTGCTTTCTAAATTTTGTATGGCTGTTTCTAGTGTTTTAATATCAATATTATCTGGCTTACCATCTTTTAATGCGCGAATTATCAAAAACATTTCTTTTGATGTTTTATCAGGCATTGGTTGCTTAGAATGTTCAGTAAACCATTGTTTTAACCCCAAAGCATACTCGACCACTTCATCGCCAGTTAAAGAATTGATATTACCATATGTGTTATCCAAATCTTTCTCAAGTTGACTTCTGTTATCGGGAGCTATAAAATTCATAACGACACTTGTTCCGTATTTAATACGATCTAACAACCCCATATTTTCCCTCATCTCCCTGTTTTTGATATTTTAGACATTTGATCTATCACTGTTTTTATATTACTTACTGTTTTTTCATCAATATCTTTGTCTTCAATTCCGTTAAGCAAATTGATTAATGATCTTATCGAATCCAAAATTGGATTGTTGTTGCTATGTTGTGTAATTTTTTGAATCGATATTTCTAAAAATTTTTTAAAATAATTGACACATTTACATTCTTCATCATCGTTTAAGTTCACAATTTTTCTTGCTACTGATACAAATTCTGAATCTTCTTTTGCTTTTTCGAAAGATTTGAGTCTATCAATAGATGCTAGAATATTAGTGTTCATCCGTTTACTCAAATTTTCACGTTGAACTTTTAAAACTTCTGGCGAAGAATCATCTTTAGCATATCTTGCAACTTTAGGTTTATTAATAGGCTGTTTAATTTTGGTTTTTCCAATAATCTCCAACCCATTATTTTTCAAATACTCCACCCAAGACATCCCGGGTTTTTCTTCTAAAAACTTTTTCCTAAGCCTAATCTCCTTATACCTATTGTCTGTTAAACCCCAACTTTCTTCAGGTTCATTGTTTTCACCCCAATCGTCCAATTCTTTTCGTATTAATGCTTTTCTCTTTTGTTTTTCGTCTTCTGTAATTCCGGAATCATCTTTTGAATATTTATCAACTTTTTTTACTTTCGCATTTTGAGTTTCTGAATCATCTTTTGCAACTTTTGAGTTTTTCCGGATTATATTGTCTAAAGCAGCAGTTGCTTTCGGGTCATCTTTATAAATTTCTTTAATTCTTTTCAGTAAACTTCCTCCAAATGCCATAAGATCTCACCTCTTTATTCATTTATTTCTAAAATTAAATTACTTAAATCAGTTGCCGATTTTTTATTCATTTTTCTTTCAAATTCGGATATGCAAGCATTATCATTTTCATTTAGAACTGCCGTAGGCCATTCGTGTTCCGAAAGTTTTATTTTTTTAAATTTAGATTCCTCTGCTTTTGCAATGTAAAGCAAACAACCACAACTGGGATAAAATATCATGCTGAGCCTTGTTTCTTTCAAAAGTGAAACTTCAAAAAGTTTCTTTGATTTAGCGGTATCTGCTGTATATACCTTGTACACACTTGAAGGATCTTGTTTCTCACCTAACAGTATTTGATAAAATCCTTTGTGCTCAGCGGGTTTCTGTTCGCCTCTTTTTTTTATAGCTATTAAAAATTCATTAACTTTTTTCTTCTTAAACAACGACTTTGCTATTTCTGCCGCTTTCTTGGAAAATTTTATTTGCCCTTTCTTTAACAAACAACCCACCCCCCATGGCAAGTTTTAATCCATACCACATAAACTAATTCGGAGTAAATTAGTTAAAAATCTTAACAAAATTATTTAATCAAGTTAATTCTAATTGTTATTAAACAAACCATAAATTTTAATTTTTGTCAATACCTATATTAAGAAATCTTTTGCCATCAAAAATCAATCATCATAGAAACCATATTTAAGCAAAAACTACTTTATTAAGTTACCATTAAATCTTTATTTTTCACTACCCTAAAAATTACCTTTCTTCCTGATGCACTTTTTAACGAAAGGTATTTGCCCGGTGCATATAATTTAACGTTGGATTCAATTTTGTCCCAAACAAGAAAAATTTTCAAAACAAAATTTACTCTAAAATCGCCGAAAGCCCAGTATTACTGGGCTTTGAGCGTGTATCAAAGATCGAGAACTATCATGGTGCGGACAACAGGACTCGAACCTGCACGAATAAATCACACAGTCCTGAACCGTGCGCGTATACCAATTCCGCCATGTCCGCTTTTAAATCCTTTTTTAACAAACAAAACTACAAAATAAAAACTCTCGAATGGATTTTTAAAATTTTATATAATGGCAACAAAACAAAGACAGGATAAATATCAAAACCTCACACAGCGGCCTTACAACGAGCGTACAATTTCACAAAGAAAAAATCAACGTCCTGATTTTGCAAATTCTTCCTCGTTTAATACTTGAAATTTTAAAAAAATATAGCATACTAACATAGTAGTATATTAAAAAGTATGGTATACTAAGACACGGCATTGCTAAACAAGGACATATTTGAATAAATCACGACACATAAAAAGCAAAACAGAGTTCTCAATCATCTTTAAACTTCTAGACCAGCAATAAGTTTTTCTTGCAAACCTTGCGAGATAGTGTCTTAAAAGTCGATTCATTCGTTCAACTGTGTAAGTATGCGCTTTACCGATGATGCGTTTCATAGGATCGATCAGATTATATGACTTCCAGCCATCAGTTGCATA
>JAISNY010000018.1 GCA_031275995.1 Oscillospiraceae bacterium
AATCGCTCAGGCGAAAGTGGATTCGAGGATTTTGAAAGATTTAATCGTAATTTTGCAACGATAGAAGATTTAAAAAATTGTAAAGCTAACGATCCGAATGACCAGATTGCAACTATAAGATATGGTAAATTGAATCATGATTTAAACATATTCTTTTATCCAGATGAACTTAAAAGTAATGGAAGACCGGTTGATTGGGTTGTAGGAGGCACACTAAACGGTAATATCTTAAGTTGTATTTCTAATACCCTTGTGTGTGATGAGACAAATTTGAAAGATACTGGTATATTATCAAATTTGCGAGAAAATTTTAAAAATATTGAATCGAACGATTTATTCGATGAATCCAACGGTATATACGCTCCTATTTCGACCTCTGGACGTACAGATGATAATTTAGATGTTAAAATTGCAGATGATATAAATGTGTATACTGGTTTCCTTTCAAAAGCAATGGGATTATATTCTTGGACTTCAGAGCAGAAATGGACTTCAGAGCAGAAATATGTTAGTACTGTTTTTTACGTTATATCCTATGATGTGACAAACGATCTCTGGAATAGGGTATACAGAGACACTTCTGGTGCATTTTTTGCTTCAGCCTTCGGTTGTATTAACTTTAAGATTGATAATTTTGCGTATGCGTCGGCAGTAGGGGCGACTGGTGGCAGTCTTGACCCTGGAACTCCTATGGAGCTTGTAAAACCTTTGGATGAGAATCCATTTACATTTGAACATTATGATGATTATAATTTTTCATGTAGTTGCGATGATGCGAGCCCAGGTACTTATACGCTAGCAGTAGTTTATAAGCAGCCAGGTGCCGAAGTTTTTTACAGACGTTTGCCCTTGTCTAACACCAGGAGTGGTTCAGTGAATTTAAGTTTCCTAAAAAACGCCAGCGATTATAGAATTTGTGTTGAAAAGACAGATGGAAATGAACAACGTTACGGTAAGATAGTTGACGACGAATTCAGAAGTGCGATAGACGAAATGAATAGTGGCAGAAAAAACTTTAGCAGCGAAGGTCATGATGATGAATTTCTTGATGGTGATCCAATATTAGCTGGCAATGCAGATGTGGATTTCCAAGTATACGAAGGTGTAGACGGTACTATACCATCTCAGATTAAAATTAATCGTATGATTGGTGAAAATGTGATTAATGCTGAAAATGTTATTAATGCCCAAGGCACGGGGTCATTCGACATAGATATTTCTGGCCTACACGGACGGTCAGAAGGCCAAAGCATAGATATAAACGTTTGTAATATTCCTACAGGAAAAATTTTAAGATTCAATTTATCAGATCCACTTTATCCTGGAACATTCAAAGTTAGAAAAGGTGTCGAGACAATAGATTACGAGATCTGGTATTCTACAGAGAATAGTGAGACCATCGATTGGAATGGTGAAGCTATATTTAAATATGGTGACAGTGAAACTCAAGATGAATGGCCGTTAGCTTTCTATGATGTAGGCAACCCAGTTGCAGAGCCCCTAGCAGGCCCAGTAGCAGGCAGAGTCCATTTTCTTTTGTATGTACCCCCTGAAAACTTTCGAGTTAGTCATCCAGGAAAATATACAGGTACTCTTAGATTTGAATACGAACTCATCGACGATCCGCGCGTCGAAACCAGCCCGTCCAGCCCGTCGCCCATACTCCCAGTTACTCCGCAGGAGGGCCTACCCAATGCCGAACGTTACGCAAACCAGCCTTCCGCGGTTACTCCCCAGGAGGACTTGCCCAATGCCAAACGTTACGCAGACAAAGACAAAAAACGACATGAACGGAAAATAATTTAAATTAGAATTTATAGGTTTTACATGGCATTCATAGCAATATGAATGCCATTTGCGTGGCCTATCTTAATCTCACACCAAATACAAGCAAAACAAAACAATCATCAACGATAAGAAATTAATTTTTGCTACCAACAACAACGGCGCAAGCCACCGAGACTGTGTGAGTCAAACTTAAAGAAAACTCACATCCAAGCTTATCAACATAATCCCTAGCTTTACCTGAAAATTCCAAGACGGGAGCGCCCGACTCGCAGCGAATCACCTGAATATCTTTCAATTTTAACGTACCAATTCCTAATCCGACAGATTTTAAAAAGGCCTCTTTACCACAAAAATTCGCAGCAACACTACGAGCAAGAAAACCGCATGAGCTTAACCAAATAAACTCACGATCCCCCATCACGAACTTTAAAAAATTTTTGTTACTTGACAGAATTCTTTCGATTCGTCCAATTTCAATCAAGTCAATCCCTATCTTTATCAACTATGCAATCTTTTTACGATTCAAAGCTTCTTTGAAAAGTTTCCCAGGTTTAAAGGCCGGAGTGACTGAAGCTTCAATTTTAATTTCTTTTCCGTCTTTTGGGCTACGACCCACACGGCTTGCACGCTCCCTACTTAAAAAAGTACCAAAACCAACCAAACGGACCTTTTCTCCTTCAGCTACTGCTTTAACAATTACCTCTGTAAAAGAATCAATAAATCTTTCGCATTTATTCTTTTCCAACCCAGAACTTTCAGCAAGCGAAGCCACTAAATCTGCTTTAGTCATAGAACATCCTCCAAAACCAATTATATATAAGTCCTCGAGATCAATGAGGAGGATGCTATCAAAAATAAAAAAAATTTGCAACATGCAAGTTCCTAAGGCAGTGCTAAAACAGGATATATGTGCTAAAATTCAAAAAAATAATAATGTAAGAAAAAAATGTGCACGAAATGCAAAAGCGAAAACAGAGTAAAAAGCGAATTTCACAGAGGAAAACAAAGATATCTATGCAAAAATCGCGGATGTAATTATGTTGAAAATCCTTGTAAAGGCTATTATGAGAAAGAAAAACAGGAAGATTGGTTTCAGGAGAATCGAAAGATTGCTTGGAATGAGCCATGTCTCAGTAATTAATTGGGTTAAACGAGAAGCTTTAAAAATTGAAAATCACGCGGAAAAGGTTAAAAACCT
>JAISNY010000032.1 GCA_031275995.1 Oscillospiraceae bacterium
TTCTATTGAGTTTGGTTTTTAATATCTTCTATTTCTGCGAGCGATAGGCCAGTTAACCTCGATATTAACGTTGGATCTAATCCCTCTGCATACGATTTTAGGACTATTTCTTTTTTCTCTCTGGCTTCGCCTAACTGGATGCCCTCGGCTTTGCCTTTTACGAAGCCCTTAATGTCGGCTTCTTTGACGGAGCTTTTGTAGTCACGCCAGAATTTTTCGCGCCGTTCTGCGATTTTTCTTTCGTTTTCATTAATGTTTAAGTTTTTTACTATGTTAACTGCTTTTAAAAGTTCTGTGTTTGCTTCCGCCATTGTTGCTATCATATTTAGTTCCTCCTCGGATTTGATTTTCATAAATTCTAGCCATTCAACTAATCCGTTTTCTTTTGCGTTTTCTGGTATTTTCATTAATTCTAACGTGTTTATTTCGATTTTGTCTGTGAAAATATTTCCTGTTTTATTGACCAATAAAAATTTATTGTGAAACTCTTTGTTTTCTTCGATTAGTATATGCTCCGCGGCGATTGCAATGCATATTACTTTTTGAATTTTATCATATTCTTCGCCGGATTTCATCTGTTCCGAGAGCATTTTTGAGATGTAAAAGAGCACTCGTTCTTCAAAAAAACCTTGCCTGGCCACTTGCATTTCAACATCAATTATTTTATCGGTTTTTGTCCTGATTTTTATGTCAAGAATTCCGATTTTATCTTTGATTAATTCCGATTTCAAAATAGGGTCGCAAATCGTCACTTCATCATAGTCTTCGTGCGGGATGTCGAGCACGGTTTTCAAAAATGCTATCAAAATATCTTTGTTTTTTTCGTCTCCAAAAACAAGTTTGAAAATGTGGTCGTTTGTTGCGTTGTAAATCTTTTTGGCCATTTATTTTTCTTCCTTAAAATGTTTTTTCGATTCTTGCGATTTATATTAATATTATACAACAATTCAATGAAAAAGCCAAGTGATATTTTAAATATTTTTTGCCAAAACAACTTCGCCGCACAACTCTATTGTACCGTATTTTCTTGTGCTTTCAAACCGCATACGTTAATCCGCTTCCTTCGAAAATGATGCTTGCTGGAGCAGAAACACAGCGTTTATCAGGGCTGAGGCCATGTCAACCTTGCTCGAGGACTTCCTTTTGTTGACATATTTGTTCATATTTGTGTCGTAAACACACTTCGCGTTCTCGAAATTGATCTCCAGAAGAGTGTTCTTTTCGTAGAGAAACTCCGTGTTCACGATCTTTTCCTGGAGTAGTTTCGTCGGCGCGTGAAGCGTGTCGGAATGCTGCCTGATTTCGACCGTTTTGTAGATTTTATCCCATTTTTGAGCCGAACTCATCGCGTTGTATCGATCGAAACCGATCGCTCGAACCGTACATTTGAGCTTTTTTTCCAAATCGAAAACAAAATCCTCAACAAAGAGGCTGTGAATTTCATGATTCTTACTTGTATTTTTCTAAACATTATGTTCGTCCTGACTTCATGGTGATTGTTGCAGACAATGGTTATGTGGTTACAGCTTATATGTTATCAAGCAGTGGTTATAAAATTTCCGGGAGTAGCTTTTGAAACTATTATTCTAATACATTTGTCATACGCAAAGTGGCAAATGGTGATTTTTGATCCTTGACTTGGTTTTTGATATAGAATATAATAATATAGTGATTATTATTTTAAATTGATACAATTAGCACAAATTAAAAATATAATATAGCGGGGTGGAGGCTGTGGGGAAGAAAAAATTTTCGTATGCTAACCGTGAACTTAGTTGGCTTGCATTTAATAGTCGGGTTCTGGAAGAAGCAATGGAAAAGAAGTATCCAGTCATAGAACGTGCGAAATTTTTAGGTATCACGGCTTCTAATCTCGATGAATTTTTCATGGTACGCATCTCCGGAGTACGCGAAAAGATGGAAAAAAAACCGAAAAGGAGGGATTTTTCCGGTCTTAAACCTAAAAAACTTTATGAAGTGTTGACCGAACATCTTAATAAATTTTCTAAAAAACAATATAAATGCATGAAAGATTCAATAATTCCTTCGTTGGAAAATGAAAAAATAAATTTTTTAAAATGGAAAGAACTTAACGAAAATCAAAAATCTTTTGTTCAAGGCTGCTTCGAACGTTCAATTCTTCCCATTATCACCCCTATGGCTATCGACCCAGGGAGGCCTTTCCCGTTCCTTACTGGACGCGGACTCAATATTGCTGTAGAAATGAAAAATTCAAATGACAAAACACTTTTTGGAATAGTACAAGTCCCCTCGGTACTTCCTCGCTATATAGAAATCCCGGTTACTCAAAATTTGAGCAAAAATTTTATAATGCTCGAAGATGTTATGGTGGGTATGATCTCCAATATATTTCAGCTACATCAGGTTAAGTCGACCAGAATTTTTAGGATTACGCGTAATACTGATTCGGAAATAAACGAGGAAGCGGAAAGTATTCTGGCAGAAATTAAAAAAAACATAAAAAAGAGAAAACGTGGCGATGTGGTAAGGCTCGAGCTTGCTGAAGATGGAAGCTCTAAGATAAAAAAATTCTTAATTAAGTCTCTTGAAGTTTCTAAAGATGAAATTTACAAGGTAAAGGGACCCATTGATCTAACTTTTTGGCTTAAGTTTTCACAAGAAGATTGGCC
This sequence comes from Oscillospiraceae bacterium, assembly GCA_031275995.1. Lineage (GTDB taxonomy): Bacteria > Bacillota > Clostridia > Oscillospirales > Acutalibacteraceae > Improbicoccus. The sequence goes on from JAISNY010000032.1 coordinate 2,652, forward strand.
CGAAAATATGAGGTTTAAAAAACAAATTCCAGCTACTCCAGCTCCGGATTTTTATGGACATCAAGATGTATTCGAAGCAATTCGTTCCGGAGATAAAATGGTTTGCAATCCGTTTGAAAGTTTTCAAGAAGTAATCGATTTTGTGAAACAAGCATCTGAAGATGAAAATGTTTTAGCAATAAAGCAAGTTCTTTACCGGGTCAGCAGTAATTCTCCGATTGTTGACGCTCTCATTAGAGCCTCTGAAAACGGAAAGGAAGTCACCGCTTTTGTAGAACTCAAAGCTAGGTTTGACGAAGAAAACAACATCCTTTGGGCGCAAAAACTTGAAAAATCAGGCTGCCACGTCGTCTACGGCTTGCCGGGTTTGAAGACGCACTGCAAAGTTACGCTGGTAGTTAGAAAAGAAGGTGCCTCCATGAGACTTTACGCCCACTTGGGTACCGGCAATTATAACGATTTGACGGCTAAATTTTACACCGATATAGGAATGTTTACTTGCAAAAATAAAATATGCATGGATGTATCTTCTTTGTTTAACATGCTTACGGGTTATGCTACCAACTTAAATTACCAAAAGTTAATTGTTTCACCTAACGGAACTCGTTTTTTCTTTGAAAAGATGATTAAAAACGAAATTAAAAACGCGAAGGCGGGCTTGCCTAGTAAGATCATTTTCAAAGTTAATTCGGTAGTCGACAAAAAAATTATAAATCTTCTTTACAACGCTTCAAACGCCGGAGTCAAAATCAGAATGATAGTCAGAGGAGTTAGTTGCTTGATTCCAGGTGTAAAAAAGATGAGCGAAAATATCAGGGTTATAAGCATCGTTGGAAAACTTCTTGAGCATAGCCGTATATTTTATTTTGAAAATGGTGGGATACCAAAGATTTATATGGGCAGCGCAGATCTAATGCGTCGGAACCTCGATAGAAGAATAGAAGTGATATTCCCGGTGGAAGATGAAAAGTTGAAAAATCGCGCCGTAAATATGCTTAAGGTTATGCTTGCGGATAATATTAACGCACGTGAAGAAAATTCTGACGGAAAATACGATAGAGTCACCCGAAAGGGGAAAGTTGTAAATAGTCAGCAGGAGTTTTTTGATACCGCACATAAATCTTTAGAGGAAAAACAAAATAAGCAAGGGAAACTGTTGGTTTCAGCTCGTGCTTGACGTTTCACTTCATAATAACGCAGTAATCATTTCAATTAGATATAATGTTTCGAAGAAAGCAAAGCTATTTTCACCAGAGGAAAAACAAGATAAACGACAACAATCGGCAGAAATGGCATTGTTAAAACGAATAAAATTGCTAAAATATTTTCATGAATAATGAAATTAAATGTACCAAAATGCGTAAAAATTGAAAAGTGAGCGATACTTATGAAGCGCAAATTATAATTGATTGTGTAAAAATATCGTTGGCAAAATTCACACTTACTCATTCGATCAAATAAATCGACTTTTAAGACTATCTCGTTGGTCGAAAAGTTTGGAGATAATTTTTAACCCCAGTTTTTTTATTTATGCATAGATGTATCTACTTTTTAGCGATGCCTTCTCAATTAGCAATGCCACACTGCTAAGAAGGTTGACAAGTTAAATTGCTTGGAATACAATGATGCTCCGGGAGATTTCCAGAGCGGCCAAATGGAGCAGACTGTAAATCTGTTGTCTCTTGACTTCGGTGGTTCGAATCCACCATCTCCCACCATTGATGCACCAGAGCAGCTTATATTGTTTTAAGATTGACTTCGGAACTCGATAGATGTTAAGACACTCTCGCAAAGCCGATAGCTTTTTATTATTTTTAAGTATGGTTTTGTGATGTTACAACAGCGCTGATTACTATCAAAAGCTTTTTTACACCTTTAAATTAAATACATAATTTCAACCGAATGTAACCATTGATTTTTTTTTTGAATACTTTATAATTATAATCGAAGTTTTTTCAAGATCTTTGATGTGATTTTATTTAGAATCTTTTAGAATCTTTGTAGAAAAAACGCTGCATCGGTTTACTGTTCTTTTTTGGGGGGATTGTATTGGCAAAAATTGGGTGTGTTATACTTGCTGCCGGAGAGGGCACAAGGATGAGGTCTGAAAAACCCAAAGTGCTTTCCGAAGTTTTGTTCGACCCAATGCTCGAATGGGTTTTGGGTTCGGTCACTTCTTGCAATATAAAAAAAATCTGCGTGGTAGTTGGATTTGGTCATGAAACTGTTAAAAATTTTTTGGCAGATTCGGGCTATTCTTATGAGTTAGCCGTTCAGGATCACCGTAAGGGTACGGCTCATGCTGTTTTGATGGCGTCTAACTTTCTTGAGGAAAATTCTATAGAATCAGTTTTAGTTCTTAACGGAGATTCACCCTTTATGGAGTCTGGAACCATAATGGAAGCGTACGGTGAACACTTGAGATCTGAAAATTCTGCAACTATAATTTCAGCTAATTTAGAAAATTCTTCAGGATACGGACGGATCGTTCGTAACTCGGCGGGGCGCATTTGCTCTGTTATTGAAGAGGCTGACGCTGATGAACATGAAAAACAAATCAAAGAGGTTAATTCAGGTGCTTATTGGTTCAAAACTAAAGATTTACTCGAATGTCTTTCTGTCGTACCACTGAGCGCTTGCGGTGAATATTATTTAACCTCGGTAATCGAGCTTCTTCTTAAAAATAACCACAAAGTCGGCGCTTTTTTGGCTCAGGACCCCGTCGTCGTCCTTGGAGCGAATAACTCCGAACAGCTTGAAGTTCTTAATAAGATTGCAAAGACAAGAGTTGTTGAAAAATTCAAAAACCAAGGCATTCGCATTCCGTACGATGAAGATGTTATCATAGGAAGAGATGTTGAGATTGGCGAAGGAACTACCATTCTTTCGGATGTTACTCTGCTCAAAAAAACAAGAATTGGTAAAAATTGCATAATTGGGCCTGGAACAAACATAGTTGGAATTTCGATTGAAGACAATGCGAACATAATATTTAGAGATTTGTCCGTTCAGAAAAATCGTGTGGCAATAGGTTAGCAGCTTCCCGGCAAAATTGTGAAACTTGTTCGTTAGCATACTTAAAAATTAGTTGCAAAATCAGGCGAGCTTCTTATATAATTATCGTAAGTCAAACGTAAAGGAAATTTATGTCTTGGGAATAATGTAACGTATGAAACTTTTGGCTTTAGATTCAAGTGGAACTTCAGTTTCTTTAGCTCTCTTGGAAGGTGAGACCCTTCTTGGGGAGTTTTTTTTAAATGCAGGTTTAACTCACAGCCAAACACTCGCACCTATGGTTAAATCTCTAATTGAATTTTCTGGAATCAAAACTTCTTCACTCGAATGTATAGCGGTCACGATAGGACCGGGTTCCTTCACGGGAATTCGCATAGGCGTTGCTCTCGCGAAAGGAATGGCGCTGGCTTTAAGTCTGCCTTGCATAGGCGTTACATGCTGCGAAGCTCTGTGCGCCGGAGTTAAAAATTTTGAAGGAACTATCTGCACGTGCATTCACGCCCGTGAAAACGAGGTTTATTTTGCAATTTTTAATTCCGAATCCGATAAAATATTAAAAACTTATGACGAAAGAGCGGCAAATGTTAGTGAAATCAAAAAAATCTTTAAAAAAAATGAGCATGTAATGTTTGTTGGTAACGCTGCAGAAATGTGTTATAATGAAACATTAGGTCATTGCATAGGTATTTACGAAAATACTCTAATAAAAGCCTCCAACATCGTCAGGGCGGCATTTGAACTAAATTTCAGACAAGCCTCCTCGGCTCAAGATTTGGAAATTAAATATTTGAAGCTCCCTAAGGCGGAGCGGGAGCTTCTGGATAAAGATAGGTGATTTTTTGGTTTTTCTCGGTTCCGACCACGGCGGATTTGAGCTCAAAGAAGGAATTAAAAAGCATCTGTTAAAAATAGAAGTATCTCATGTTGATTGCGGTATTTTTGAAAAAACAGTTTCTGATTATCCTGAAATCGCAAGGTTAGTTGCAAAAAATGTAGCTCAAAACGATGAAAATTTTGGAATTATTTGTTGTGGTTCAGGAATTGGTGTGAACATTGCCGCTAATAAAGTCTACGGTATTAGAGCGGCGCTGTGTGTCGATAAATGCTATGCGAAAATGGCACGCTTACATAACGATGCCAACATAATCTGTCTTGGAGGCAGATTTTTGTCTCTTGACGGGTCGATAGAAATTGTCGACGTTTTTTTAACGACTAAATTTGAGGGCGGCCGTCACAAAACGAGAGTTAAAAAAATTGAGGTAAAAAATGGTCGTGTATAAACAAGTAAAAATACACAAAATAACGCGCCTTACGTAACTATGTAAATGTGATGGAGGTAGTTCTTTTTGAATTAATAGAAATGATCAACCTTCTTTAACAACCAAATTTGAGGGCGGCCGTCACAAAACGAGAGTTAAAAAAATTGAGGTAAAAATGTTCGATATGTATGAACAAATAAAGAAATATAAAAAATACATGTTATTTTTGTTAGATTTAATTATATGGAACATCTCATTCTATCTTTCTTTTGCTATCAACAAAAGTAGTTTTTCACTTATTGGTTTTGAGGATTTGTTCATTAAATACCTACTGCTTGTTAATTTTTGTTTTTCATTTGTTTCTATCGTTTTTAAAATTTATGATAAAATTTGGCGCTATGCCGATATAGAAGATTTTTTTTATTCTGGATTATCAACTTTTTGTGCTAATTTTTTGTTTTTTATAATCACGTTTATGTGGAATATGAACATTGGAATAAGAACTTATGTTTTGTTTCTATTAGTTTCCGAGTTCCTTAATTTAATTATAAGGTTAATATACAGAGTAAACATAATTTTAGATTGTTACACATCACGATCGCAGAAACACCGCAGACGATTGTTGGTTGTAGGCGCGGGAGAAGCTTCCGCCATGGTTTTGCGTGAGCTTTCAAAACATTCTGACAGTGAATATTTGCCAATTTGTATCGTAGACGACGACCGCAGTAAAATCAGACGCAGTATTGCAGGAGTCAGAGTTCGTGGCTCAACATACGAAATTACACAAATTTGTAAAGATGAAAATATAGAAATTATTTTATTTGCAATCTTGAACATTGAAAATACCGAAAAACGCAGAATTCTTGACACATGTGCACGAACCGGACTTGAAACCAGAATGATTCCAAGCATTTATGAAACCGTTTCTTCACAAACCAATATCGTTCCGGCTATACGTCACGTTGAAATTGAAGATCTGCTGGGACGTGAGCCGGTTACGTTTGAAAAACATTACGGTAATTACGTTATCGGTAAAAATATACTCATAACCGGCGGCGGAGGCTCTATAGGCTCTGAGCTTTGCCGCCAAATCGCCGAAATAAAACCCAAAAACTTGATTATTCTAGATATCTGTGAAAATGGAGCTTATCAAATACAACAGGAATTATGCAGAATTTATAGAAAAAATAAGGAATTTAACTTTGAGATCCAAATTGCCTCGGTAAGAGATAAAGCTAAAATAGAAAAAATCTTCAGCAAAAAAAATATAGACGTAGTTTTCCACGCCGCAGCACATAAGCATGTCCCGCTTATGGAAAATAACCCAGAAGAAGCCGTTAAAAACAACGTCTTCGGAACTCTGATTCTGGCTAACGCGGCAAAAAAATATAAAATAAAAAAATTTGTGTTAATTTCTACCGACAAAGCCGTTAACCCGACCAGCGTGATGGGCGCTACTAAAAGAATCTGTGAAATGATAATCCAATTTATGTCAGAAGAATCAAAATCAACAGAATTTGTCGCCGTAAGATTCGGAAACGTCCTAGGTTCAAGCGGTTCGGTAATCCCCTTATTCGAAGAACAAATTAAACATAAAGGACCCGTTACAGTAACTCATCCTGAGATAATAAGATATTTCATGACCATTACCGAAGCAGTTTCTTTAGTCCTAACCGCAGGCGCGATCGCTAAAGGGGGCGAAATTTTTATTCTTGATATGGGCGCCCCCGTGAAAATAAAAGATCTGGCAGAAAATTTAATAAGACTTTCCGGGTTTGTTCCAAATGAAAATATCAAAATTGAATACACCGGATTGCGCCCCGGCGAAAAACTTTATGAAGAACTCTTAATGGAAGAAGAGGGAATAACTAAAACAGAAAATGAAAAAATTTATATAGGGAACCCCATAAAATTTAACACCAAAAAATTCCAAAGCGACCTAGACCGTCTTAAAGAAGCCTGTGATATTAATGAAACTGATTTAGTGCGCAAAATAGTCGCTCAAATTGTTCCTTTTGGAGTGTGTTCTAACGAAAATTAATTAAAAAAGCTCAGTTTTCACCCTTCTTAAATTAAAAAAGGACTGCAGCGCTCAAGTACTCTAAAACATATACCACCTGGCAGCTCGTTTTAAAGCCATTGCGCGCGTAAAGCTTTAATTTTATTTTGGCACCAACTTCAAACGAAATGGTATGAAAACGTATTCATCTCTTTTCGTAAGGTAATTCAGATTTATAATAGGAATGTCCTATGAATATTTCATTTCAATTCGATATAATAACCAATTTTGTAACCACTTAAATTATCTTTACATTTGGTAAAAAAACTAGCAAAAAAAATAATAAATTTACAAAATTTAATTAATTAAAAATGCAGCATCTTATTACTTAAATTTTAAATCAAATGTTTTTATAATTAACTTTTTATTATAAATTTATTTTTACTAATATATTATTTTGGTTAAAAAAAATATAAATTTGACATTTCAAAATAGAAAAATATACAATAAATACAATATTACACTACTACTGAGCATAAAAGACATTGATTTTATTTGGTTTTTAAAATGCTCTCAAGGAGGGGATGCAAATGGCTGGCACAGGAATATTCAGAAAAAACTCATTGGAAAGGGTTTCTTCGCCCGAAAGGCTTAACGAGTATATAAAAGTTGCGAACCCCAGCTTGTTTTTAATTTTTGCAGCTATGTTCGCAATTGTTCTGGCCGGAGCCGCTTGGATTTTTACCGGGAATATACCTAAATATTCCGAGTTCAAGGGAGTTGTGGTTTCACAGACTTATCCGACGCTAAAAAATGAAAAAGAAGTTTATGCCTTTCTTGAAATAGGAAATGCTCAGGAAATAAAAGAAGGAATGGAAGTTAGGATCTCACCGCAATACGCTCCACCCACCGAATACGGATACATTTCTGGGAGTGTGAAAAACGTTGGAAGCCAGATAATAACAGAAAGATATTTAGTTAATAAATTTCCGAACCCGAATATTGTTTCACCGGTACTAAGCCAAAGCAACGTAAATCTAGTAGAAATCGAGATAACACTTGGTTCATGGACCAACGAAAAAGGGAAATCGATTGAAGTTGCAGACGGATCTATCTGCAATATCTCGGTAACCATCGACAAGCAGCCGGCATATAAGCTTATTCTTAACATCTAGTGAAGTGCACAGGAGGCGGTACTCGTTATGATAAAGCGAAAGGTTCCAGTAGTAATTCAGCTTGAAGCTCTTGAGTGCGGTGCTGCTTGCCTGTGCATGATTTCAGCATATTACAAAAAGTGGATTCCGCTTTCTCAAGTAAGGAAAGACTGCGGAGTTTCCCGCGACGGGAGCGTTGCAAAAAATATTCTCAACGCCGGAAGATCTTACGGATTCGAAGCAAGCGGGTATCGGCTCGAGCCAAACGACCTTGATGAAATTAAACTACCTGCAATTCTTCACTGGGATTTCAATCACTTTGTAGTCTTGACTGGAATCGACCGAAAAAAAGGAAGATATTTTATAAACGACCCTGCCAGAGGACGAGTAACGGTTTCTTCTAAGGAATTTGATAAATCTTTTACGGGGATTCTTCTTCAGTTTAATCCTTCTGAAAAGTTCAAACCTGAAGGAAAACCGAAAAGTGTTGTCGCGTTTGCGAAGCGTTGTCTTAAAGGCTCGTTGTTCCCTTTTATTTTGATGTTTGTAATAAGCCTTGTGGGTTCGATGATCAACCTGACTGGGCCGATGTTTAATAAAATATTCATTGATAACATTCTTTCCGGCGCAAAACCTTCATGGCTTCGCCCCTTTATCTTTGTAACTCTTTTAGTTTTGGTCGTTAAAGTTTTAATCGAAATTTTAAAAGCTGTTTACTGGCTCAAGATAGAAGGCAAGTTTGCGGTTGTTTCAAGTGCAAAATTCATGTGGCATGTTTTGCGGCTACCGCTTGATTTTTTTTCTCAGCGTTATATAGGCGATATAGTCGAAAGGCAAGAATCAACAGCCAGAATAGCGCTTACACTCATTAAAAAGGTTGCGCCGCTCGCAGTCGACATTGCTTCGCTTGTTTTTTACATGTTAATAATGATCAACTACAGCTGGCAGCTCACGCTAATAGGAATTTTAGCTACCGTGATTAATATGCTGGTTATTAATTATTCATCTAAAAAAATTGAAGAACATCAAAGAGCCGCGGCTTCAAACAGCGGAAAACTTGTAAGTGTTACCTACTCGGCAATCGAGATGATTGAGACGGTTAAATCAACCGGTGCGGAAAGCGGTTTTTTTGAACGTTGGGCAGGGTATTATACAAAACAAAACAATGCGAACGTTCAAATAAGCAAGTTCGTTCAATTTTTTGGTGTAATTCCAAGAATCATTGATTCGTTGGCAAATATTATTCTTCAGATCTCCGGATTTTATCTTATCATGCGAGGGCAGTTCACCGCAGGTATGCTTATGGCTTTTCAAGGGTTTCTGGCAGGATTTTTCAGTCCCGTTAATGAATTCATGGACGCTTATCAGAGTTTTGTAAGCGCGAAAAGCGAAATGGAACGAGTTGATGATGTATTTGAAAATAAAATCGACGTTTATTTCAACGACAGAAAAACTAATGGAAAAAAAGAGGACCCTAAGCATCTTAATTTTATTACAGGACATCTTGAAATAAAAAACATAACTTTTGGTTACAGCAGACTTGCTAAACCTATAATTGAAAATTTCTCTTTAACTCTTGAGCCTGGGAACTGGGTGGCGTTGGTCGGCGGCAGCGGCAGCGGAAAATCGACGATTTCAAAACTGATTATGGGGCTATATACGCCCTGGAGCGGAGAAATTCTGTTCGATGGCAAACCGCGCAGCCAGATAGAACCTTATGAATTCCATAACCACGTTTCTATGGTCGACCAGGAAAAAATTATGTTCCAAGATACGGTCAGAAACAATATCAAAATGTGGGATGATTCAATTGAAGATTTTTCAATGATTCTTTCCGCTCGGGATTCAGACATACACAAAGTGATAGTCAGCAGAAAAGAAGGATACAACCATGTGATTCGTGAAGGAGGTAAGGATTTCTCGGGAGGGCAATGTCAAAGAATAGAAATTGCAAGAGCTCTTGCGTCCGAGCCCACTCTTCTGGTACTTGATGAAGCTACTTCCGCTCTTGATGCGAAAACCGAAAGCATCGTAATGGAAAACATAAGAAATCTCGGATGCTCCTGCGTTGTGGTAGCGCACAGGCTTTCCACTGTGAGAGATTGTGATGAAATAATAGTACTTAGCAACGGCAGAGTTTCTGAACGCGGAACACACGAAAAGCTGATGGAAAAGGGTCAATATTATAAAAAACTGGTGACTACGGAATGATGTAACACCAGGCTTTAAGGTAAAGGTAGTTCGTCCTTGAAAGGGGTGGTTGTTGTGGGGGGAATTTTCGAAGATACCATCAAATTAAGAAAAGAGCATGATGAAAATATGTACAAGGAGGCTTACAACGACCTTCTTTCAATTCTTGGAGTAAAATCGTCTAACCCTTCTCATGAATTTAAGGGCGCCGTGGCAACAATTTTAAAATTTCTCGGAAAAGAAATACCAGAAATCCCGGAAAAGATCACAGAACCAGACGCACAGCTCGAATATATGATTAAGCCTTCGGGTACCATGAGACGACGCGTTGAGCTTGTAGGTCAATGGTGGAAAGACGGAAGCGGCTGCCTCCTAACAAGCAAAAAAAGCGGTGAAGTCCTTGCAATTTTGCCTCGAAAATGGGGCGGTTATGAATATTCCGATAGCAAAACAGGACAAACTATCAGAATAAATAAAGATACCGCAAAAGACATAAACATAAACGCCTTTTGCTTTTACGAGGCCTTTCCGCTCGGCTCTTTAAAAATAAAAGATTTACTAACCTTTATGTTAAAAAACATCTCAAAATTCGATATTGTCTTCATACTTCTTGCTATGGCTGGCGCACAAATTCTTGGAATGGCCCTTACTAACCTTACCAGCATTATCTACGGAATTTTAATTCCTTCAGGTTCGTTACCACTTCTCTTCCCCATCGCCTCGGTGATGATAGGTATTTCAATAAGTACGTCTCTTATTTCGATTACTCAATCGATTATAAAATCAAAGATTCAGAGCAAATTAAGCCTTTCAGTTAACAGCGCCATTATGATAAGAATGTTCAGCATGCCGGCAGCTTTCTTTAAAGATTACTCTTCAGGCGAACTCGCGAGCCGTGTCGGTTACCTGGCCACTCTTTGCCAACTTATTTCAGATTCCATTTTTTCAACGTTTTTTTCCTTGGTATTTTCGCTGGCTTACATCCCTCAAATGTGGTTTTATGCTCCTGCTATGGTTGTTCCCGGAGTCCTAACGATTTCTATTTCAATACTATTTTCAACAATAATAACATTTGTTCGGCAGAGTATTGATTCACGTAAAATCGATCTTTCACCCAAGCTACAGGCTCTTGTTTTTTCCCTTTTCGGCGGGATGCAAAAAATTAAAATTTCAGGCGCTGAAAAGCGTGCATTCTCAAAATGGGCAAAAAATTACTCAGAAGTACAGAAGTTAGATTATTCTCCCCCTTGGTTTTTAAAAATTTCCGGCGTGGTAAGCACAGTAATTACGGCTCTTGGTACTGTCGCGCTCTATTATGCAGCAACAAAAAATAAGGTCCCCACACATAATTACTTTGCGTTCAATCAAGCATACGGAGCCGTAAGCGGATCCGTAATGGCGCTGAGTGGGATCGCTTTCAAGGCGGCAAATTTAAAGCCTATAATCAATTTGATAAAACCTTTTATGAACGCGAAACCGGAAAGCGTAGCCGGTGGAAAGATTTTGACTTCACTTTCAGGTAACATAGAAATCGACAATTTGACGTTCAGATATTCCAAGGGCTCTCCGACAATTTTGAATAATTTATCTTTAAAAATAAATAAAGGTGAATATGTCGCGATCGTAGGTAAATCAGGGTGCGGAAAATCAACGCTGTTAAGGCTTTTACTCGGGTTCGAAAAGCCTGAAGTTGGAGCTATATATTACGACGGTGAGGACGTAAATAATTTAGATTTGGGAACTTTGCGCCAAAAAATTGGAGTCGTTATGCAAAACGGGTCTATTTTTCCGGGTGATATTTTTTCCAATATTGTAGTGACGGCACCATGGAAGACTATGGAAGACGCTTGGCAGGCTGCTGAAATGGCAGGGATTGACCAGGATATAAAAAACATGCCGATGGGGATGCATACTTTAATTTCTGAAGGTACCGGCGGAATTTCGGGCGGACAAAAACAAAGATTGATGATTGCCAGAGCAGTTATAGGAAGGCCTTCGATTTTATTCTTGGACGAGGCAACATCCGCACTGGATAATATAACTCAGAGCCACGTAACAAGTGGTCTAGCTAAACTCGAATGCACTCGTTTTACAATTGCGCACAGACTTTCCACAGTGAAAAACTGCGACCGAATTATAGTTCTTGATGGCGGGAAAATAGCAGAAGATGGGACCTATGACGAATTGATGCAAAAAAAGGGGAAATTTTATAGCTTAGCTATACGCCAAGTTGCGGTTGAATAAAAGGAAGCTTCACGCTTGAGAAAAATAAAGAGAAGAACGAAAAGTAAGTTTTTAACCATCTAAAATTGACTATTCTCATCTGCAAAGATTCATCTCTGCTTAACTGATAGCAAAGAGAATGGCAAAACAAGATGCATCTAATTATTCGATCAACAAAACTTTTGAAAACTTCTTCTTGCCTTTTTTCAACAAAACTCCTTTCTTAAGGTCGTTAACCGAAACGTTTGAAAGAACATTTTCAACTGCTCCACCATTGACGCTCACCCCTCCTTGCTCGATTAAGCGCCGCGCCTCACTCTTTGTACTTGCAAAATTAGCCAAATTGAGTAAATCAACTACACTAATACTTCCATTTTTTAAATCGTTTTTCTTCAAAAAAACAGTCGGAACATTCGCAAACTGCGTTCCACTTTTAAAAAACGCCTCAGAGGATTCACGCGCATTTTTAGCTTCTTGCTCCCCGTGGACCAGACTCGTAATTTCAAAAGCGAGAACCTCCTTAACATAGTTTAGTTCCGCTCCCTTGCATTTCTCATATTCGGAAATTTCTTCAAGTCTCTTGAACGTAAGCATTTTAAAACAAGTAATAACATCCGAATCGGCGACATTCCTCCAATATTGATAAAAATCATAGGGCGAAGTTTTTTGTGAATCAAGCCAAAGAGTACCGCGCTCGGTCTTCCCCATCTTTTTCCCTTCGCTGGTAGTTAAAAGATTAGAAGTCAAGCCATATACCTCACTCCCGCGCTTCTTCTTTATAAGGTCTACGCCGGAAATGATGTTACTCCATTGGTCATTTCCTCCAATTTGCAAATTACACCCAAATCTATCATTCAAAACAAGAAAATCATAACTTTGCATAATCATATAATTTAATTCAAAGAACGTTAGCCCCGAACCTAACCGCTGCTTATAACATTCGGCGGCAAGCATTTTGTTGATTGAAAAATGGATTCCAACCTCGCGCAAAAACTCAATGTAATTAAGATTGCACAACCATTGAGCATTGTTAACGATATTTACTTGGGAAATATTAATAAATTTGGAAGCTTGCGCTATGAAACAACTTATATTTCTTTCTATTTCTTCGGTTGTCATCATTCGACGCATATTATTTTTACCGGTAGGGTCACCAATCATTCCAGTACCGCCACCAAAAAGACACACAGCTCTGTTGCCCAATTGCTGAATACGCGAAATAAGCAAAAGCTGGACAAGACTCCCCACATGCAAGCTATCTGCAGTTGGGTCAATTCCTAAATAAAATACGGCTGAACCTGAATTAAGTAAATAACTAACTTTTTCGGAATTAGTACACTGCGCCACCAAGCCTCTAGCTAACAATTCGTTATAAAAATCCATATCAAAACCTTGCCTTCGATGTATTAAAAAACACCTAAATATAATTACGATCGAAATGCGTAACTCTCATTGTAGCATCTCTTAAAATTTTTCTCAAATTTTCTTATCTCCATCGTGCATTACAAAATTCATACTTTTTAAAAGATTTAAATTTTCCTCAGCAAAAAAATCATAGACCGATTTAGCTCCCAATTCTCCGATTCCATCGATTGAAAGTATATCTTCAATTTTAGATTCGGCCAAAACCTTGAGGCTACCGAATTTTTTCGCCAGCAGTACGGAAGCCTCCTTACCAATAAAGGGAATACCAAGAGCATAAATTAATTTATTAAGCGGTCGTTTCTTCGAATTCTTAATTTCTTTGATAATTTTATTTATATCCTTCATCAAATATATGGAATGCCCAAAATTCAAAAATTTGATTTGGTTACTGTCGACCCTGCTAAACGACTTAATATTTGATTCAGAAATTTTTTCTTCAGTAAGACGGTAAATATCTTCAGGTTCACACAAAAGCCCACATGAAACGAACGCTCGAACCCTTTCTTCGCCTAATATTTTTATATTCATTGCATCTCTGGATGCAAAATGTAATATTTTTGCAACTACTTTTTCCTCACACTTCGAATTTTTGCATTTTAAGGCCGATTCACCTTCTTTTCTTTCAAGCCTGCTTCCACAGCATGGACAAACGTTTGGCATTTTAAATTCCGGAAAATTAAAGTAATTTTCATCCTTTACGGCGCGCACTATTTCTGGAATTATATCGCACGACCTGCGTACAACAACGCCACCGCCAATCCGGATACCCTTTTTAGATATATAATCTTCATTATGAAGCGAAGCCTTGTGAACGAATGTTCCGGAAAAATTAACCGGCTCAAATATTGCAACCGGAGTAATTACTCCTGTGCGTCCAATTTGAAATTCGATTTCAAGCATTTTCGTAGTTTTTTCATCTGGAAGAAATTTAAAAGCCTCAGCCCAGCGCGGGAACCCGGAAGTACTGCCTAGAACCGCTCGCCCCTCGAGAGGGTTAAACTTTACAACTGCGCCGTCAGCTTGGAAATAAAAATTCGAGCGAGAACTTCCTATTTTGTCCACTATTTTTAAAACTTTTTCAACATTTTCACACAAATCAAATTCTACTACCGGAAGTCCTATTCCTTTCATATAATCAAGAGACTCCGCATGAGTGGCGAAAGGGAATCCTTGCCCTACGAACATGCCCGGAGATTCAAATTTATTACCATATTCGTCTTGCCATCTTTGCACATTAAAAAACAGGACCTCCAAACAATAGTCGGCAACATCAAATCTGCGCAAAACACCCGACGCCGCATTCCTAGGATTTTTGAACAAAGTCGAACCGTCTTGATTTGCATGGGCATCATTAAGCTTCTTAAATTCACTTTTGGGCATAAAAACTTCGCCACGCAACTCCAAAAACGGTAGATTCCGGCTAATTTTCTTGGGCAAATTTTTAATTTTAAGCGCATTCCTTGTAACATCTTCCCCAGTAAAACCATCTCCGCGAGTGGAAATTATCGAAAATTTTCCATCTACATAGGTAACGGAAACAGAAAGACCATCAATTTTAGGTTCAACAACCCAGCTTGCTCCATGCGAAGCGCGCACGGTACGCTCGCAAAATTCCAAGATTTCTTCGTGTGAAAAAGAATCATGCAGACTTTCCATTTTAATTTTGTGAACCGCCGGAGTTAAATGCCCTAAAATACCGCCCCCTACGCTGTGCAAGGGCGAAAAAGATTTATCGAGTTGGGGGAAATTTTTTTCTAAATTTTCAACACGACGTTTAAGAGCGTCGTATTCATCATCTTCTATTTCAAGTGCATCAAACTCGTGTAGTTGCTTTTTGTGGTAACTTAACTCAGCACAAAGCTCTTTATAAAGCAGATCGGCTTCTTTTAAATTCATATTTCCCCATTTTAATCTAGCCAATTCGGCAAAAAGTTTTTTTAAAAGTAACAACCTCTATTGATATTTTCCCGCTCTAATCCAGCCCAAAATAACATTTCATGATATCGCGCGCAACATTCTTAGAGTTCATCCCAAATTTACCATTAGCGATTACAACTGAAATAGCAATCTCCGGTTCGTTGAAAGGTGCATAACAAATAAACGTGGTATGGTCAGTGCCAGAATTTTGTGCCGTACCGGTTTTCGCGGCAATTTCCACAGGGAAATTCCTGAAATCCGCAGCGGTACCAGAAAAAACTACCTCACGCATTGCGTTTCGAACTATATTAAGATTCTCTTCGGAAACCATATCGCTTTCAAGAACTTCGGCAATAGGCTCTTCAACAACTTTTTCACCGGAGTAATCGGTAATTTGTTTCATCACATGCGTTTTCATGCGTTTACCCGTAGCTATCGAAGCCGCATAAACAGCCAATTGTAACGGAGTAAAAGAATTATAAGATTGCCCTATCGCAGCTTGAGAAGAGCCGGATTCATACCAATGAGTCCCACTGGCTTTACTTTGTTCCGGACCAGCTAAAACTCCTGCGCTTTCCGGAAGTTCTAGTCCGGTTTTCACACCCATGCCAAATTTCTTAGCAAGGTTCACAATCGCTTCAATTCCAACTCTACGGCCCAACTCCGCAAAATAAACGTTGCATGAGCGTGAAATCGCTTTACTTAAATTCGTTTCACCATGATGCCCCATGCAATGCAACGTATACCCGTGGTAATGTCTAAAAGCTCCGGAACATTTAATCACCTCATCGGGCGTTGCCACTCCATTTTGAAGTGCAGCACACGCAACGAGAGGTTTAAAAACAGAACCAGGTGCAAAAGTTCCGCTGATAGCCCTGTCAAAAAGCGGAATGCCTGGATCAGCAGCAAGCTCAAGGTAATAATTTCTATCGCTTTCTAATCTTTTTAAATCAAAGGTGGGATAAGTGGCCGCCGCAATAACAGAGAAATCTCTTACATCGATAACAACCGCCGCACCCGAAACGCAATCTTTCACTCCCTTATTCCGTGCCGATTTTATGTTTGCTGCAAGAGATTCATTTGCAACTCTTTGGATTTTAGAGGAAATAGTAAGAAAAACATCGTTACCAGGACGAGGCGGAGTATTACTTGAACTTTGAAATTTATCTCCCGTACCACGAGAAAATCTAGTAAAATGCTTGCCCGGGATTCCACGCAACTGATTTTCAAAAGCAGCCTCAGCCCCCGTCTTACCTATTAAAGCGCCCATACTATAGCCCTCGTTTTTGCGGGCTTCATACTCTTTGCTAGTCATCAGACCTGTAAAACCGATGATATGAGGTGCAAGCAGACCGTCTCTACAAGTGCGCCTTACCGTGTTACCAACCTTCAGCCCGGGCATTTTCGAAGCGAGTTCAGAAATAACAACCATTATTCTTTGATCAATATCCTCCGAAATGAGGATTGGAAACGACTTTAAACGACTTCCACCATCTTTAAGCATAGGGTACATAACACTACAAATCTTACGCCTTTTAGCGGGCGGGAAACCTTCGCATTCAAACATTTCACTCATTTTGTTTATGCATTGCCTAGCGCTTGCTTCATTTTCAAGATTTAGCAGCTCCTTAAGGTGCTTAATCTGAGATTCTTTACCTTCTGAAAAATTAAATTCACCGGAAGAATCAAAAAGTATAGGCAAAGTATCACGCCAGGAACCGCCCAGACGCTCGATTAATTCAACTGTTTTATCGATTAGTTTGTTTTCTTTAGCTTTAGTAACACCAATGCGCTCGATAAAAACGTTATATCCCGAATTATTGACTACCAAAGGAACGCCGTCGCGGTCAAAAATCTCACCACGAACGGCATCCACTGTATGAGAAAGAGCTCCTGCACTGGCAGCACGCGCCTTGTAGTATTTTCCGTTAATTATCTGCCAATCCAAGAGCCGAACAGCAAAGGCAGAAAATACTAAACCAAAGCATACAAAGATACCAGCTAAACGTTTCTTATTATAAAAAACAGGGGCTTGTTTCATAAATCTACCTTAAAATCTATCCTTAAAAAATCCCTCGGCATTTTTCATAGCGTTCCTCGCCGATTGTACTATCACTAACATCAAAACAGGAAATCGTCAAATCGGTGCACACGAAAGTACTAGAAACATAACAACTCATAAATTCAAAATCAACAACCCATCATCCATACTGAAATCTTTAGTCAAAACTATATCCTTCGTCAATGAACATAATAAATTTATCTACCTCCACCCCTTACTTGTTCTTACAGTTACACCTTCCATCATGCTTATGACGTCCTTTCTTACTCTTCGCTACGGGCACCGGAGTCGGTGCTAAATCCTCGAGAGCCTCCCCTGCTTTAGGTTCAACTGCACCTGCACCTTCTCCCCCCGCAACTTTATTTAAATCATCTTTCTTTTCTTTCTTTTTTCCCATCATTAATCAACTCCCTTTTTAGGTCATCAATCTTAATTTTACACGAAATTTATGGCAAGTCAAACATTTTATGCGTTATTTTTTTTATTTTTTATATATTTTTCATATCATATTGACCCAAACTCTCTTCTCCCGCGCTCTGTTTGATTCAGAATCTCACATTCTTTAATAAAATAAGGGAAATACTGACTCTGATAAGAACCATTCGTATCTCCTTCCTAATGGCTCCTGCAAAATTGAATTATAAGCCCTACTTACCACTTGCCCCAAACCCGCTTGTCCCGCGCTCCGTTTGATTCAAAATCTCACATTCTTTCAAAGAAAAATTACTGACTTTAATAACGACCATTTGCGCTATTCTGTCTCCGGCAGATATCTTGTAAGGTTCGCCCTTGCCAATCCTGCATAATCCTACCTGGATTTCCCCTCTATAATCGCTGTCAATAACACCTACCGCATTAGATGGAATAATTCCATGCTTTATTCCAAGTCCACTGCGCGCAAAAATAAAAGCCGCAAATCCTTTAGGAAGCTCTATGGCAATCCCGCACGGAACTTTAACTAAATCTCCGTGTTCCAGTGTGATTTCCCTGTCAAGGCAAGCATGTAAATCCCAACCCGCAGAACCTTCCGTAGCTTTTTTAGGCACAATCGCATTTTCTCTGACCTTAACAAAATTTAAAAAAAAGACGCCTTGACTTTCCATGAAAAATTTTCCTCCCTAATTTTTTAATTGAATGTTTAAGAACTCAAGTTTTCAACTTACAAATTAATCTTCAATAGTTTTCGGTATTTCAAGAAAAGTTTTCCACCGTTTCAACATAGTTTTCAACAAAATATCAATTAAACCAAAAAATATTCAATGCACCTAGCTTTTAAAAAATGGAAATTCCAGGAACTAGTCCACTGTCATTTCATCAAAATTTCCAAAATTTTATGTTATAAAATTTGTTATTTCGCCGTTAATCAATTTCTTTCTAAAATTTTAATCTTATTTTTAAGTTCACGGATCTCACCTCTTAATTCGTCGGCAGCTTTTTTAAATTTTTCTGCACAAGATTTAGCGGCCGTTTCACCCTCAATGCATTTTCGACTTCTTTCTTTTAGATCCAGCACTAAATCTTCTGCCTTTTTAGCTTTATCACAAAAAGCTATAGCCGTAAGGAACGCTGCCATGAAAGCATTGACCCCTGCTAATGGGTTAACAGTTTCGGTAATCTTTGCTGAAACCTCATCGGCCAGACTGAGAGTATAATCTTCCGATTCATCGCTTAACAGAACATACTGATTTTCACAAATATTAACTTTAACCTTCCTTTTGGGCATCCGATAAATCCTCCTAAGATAAAAATTCCTGCGATTGTAACATAATCCAATTTTAAAACCTAATTTTTCTAAAAAATTCAAACAGTTTAAACGCAATTTCGAATTTATTTTATGAATACGTCAATAAGTTACATGATTTTCATGATCAATTGGATAGAAATTGGGTCAAAAAATCCACAATAGCAATATAAAAATATTCGGATCTATATTTAAACTTGTTGTTGTGGCTTCAATAACAGATAAAAAAGATCTTTGGGGAGGCGCACAAAGCGCCGCCGGATTGCAATTCGATTCATCGTGATACAAAAGTATCTTGATATTTTTCAGCAAAAAGTCCGCGAAGAAATTTTTTATTCAACGACCTTTTAAAATATTTTAACCCTCGCTTTTTTCCTTTAATAAAAAATCGTTAATACCACAAAATATACTCAAAGCCATTTGAGACTGGTACATTTCTGACGTCAACTTTTTGGCTTCTTCTTCATTAGAGATAAAGCCACATTCAACAATTACTGAAGGTATCTCAATATTTTTCAGCAAGAAAGCTCCGGGAGACTCTTTTATTTCACGTTTGTTTTCATTCTGTATCATAGAAACAACCCTTAATCTAATGCAATCAGCTAATTCTTCGCTTTTAGGATTATTTGGAGAATAATAAACCTGAGTTCCCGAATATTTAGAATCCGGGAATTTGTTTTGATGCACGCTTACAAAAATTGTTTCAGGGGTGGAATTCTCTTTAGTTTTCAAAATTCTGTTACGCAGATCTGAAATCTTTTTTTGCCTTAATGTTTTGGCGCTAGAATCGTATAACGCTTTATCTTTTTCACGAATCATAATAGAACTTATCCCTAAGAGATGACAAATATCATGAAGGTCTTTTGAAATTTCTAGGTTTATATGTTTTTCAACAATACCGTCTACTCCTACAGCACCACCATCTTCGCCTCCATGTCCCGCATCAATAATGACATCTACATGTTTTCTTTCGCCAGAATTATTAAGCTTTCTAACGAGTGCTTTCGACGCAAACGTGATTGACATAACGGCACTGAGCAATACTGCTGTAGCAAGAATCAATGTCCTTTTGGAAGCTATAACTACTTTCATGTCTAAAACTCCAAAAATAAATTAGGGGAAAAATAAAAAATATGATAAAATGCATAGCGTAAGGTCAGTGTCTTATCAAGTTAAAAATATTTTTGCGGTGACGTTCTTTTGTTTGATAAAAATTTACAAGGATTGTATCTTTACCGATGACTTCAACGTTTTCCCAGCGTATTACAATATCGTCTTCACGTCCAAAAATACCAAAAAATTTTAGCTTCCCAAAAATTATAATCGCGATAAGGCGCGCATTGCAGAGATCCACCTCAACGTCGCTTACAAAACCTATCCTCAGGCCATCGCGTACGTTTATAACCTCCTTTTTTCGTAATTCCGTAATACCGCAATTCAAACCGGAACAACTCCGTTTTTAGAGAATAGCTTTTTGCATTTTGTTTAAGGCTTAGCATAGATTTAAGAAGGTGAAATTGTTGAACAAAAAAATGCAAGAAACAAACATTAAAGGGCTTTCCGAGTCGGAAGTTTGCAAAAGGGTTTCAGAAGGTCTTTACAATTTTGATTCTTCACCTAAACCAAAGCCAATCGGCGACGTCTTTAAAGATAATTTTTTTACTCTTTTCAACTTTGTGAACCTAATTTTAGCCGTTATGATAATTTTCACAGGTTCGCTAAGGAATCTTATGTTTATGGCTGTGGTGATATGCAATTCACTAATAAGTCTTTTTCAAGAATTAAGGGCCAGAAGCGCAACGGAAAAACTTAAATTAATATCCTCAAAGAGCGTAAAAGTACTGCGTGATTCTAAAATTTTAGATATCTTAACTGAAAAAATTGTTTTAGATGATATTGTAATATTTCAAAGCGGCAGCCAAATTATAGCCGATTGCACAGTAGTTCAAGGTTCGTGTGAAATTGACGAATCACTTTTGACGGGCGAATCTAATTTGATAGAAAAAAACATCGGTGATTCACTTCTTTCAGGAAGTTTTGTTGTTAGCGGCAAAGTTTTGGCACGTGCGGTGAAAGTAGGAAGAGATACGTACTCAGCCAAAATTTCCCGAGGATTAAAAAATATAAAAAGTGCGCAATCGGAAATAATGACAGCTGTAAAAAAAATAGTTAAAATTGTTTCCATAATAATAATTCCCGTGGGTATTCCGCTGTTCATAAACCAGCTAAGGGCAAATAATTTCAACTATTCACCGGCGGCTCTCACATCATGCGCGGCATTAATAGGAATGATACCCGAGGGGTTGGCTCTCCTTACAAGTTCGGTCCTGGCTGTTGGAGCCACAAGATTAGCACATAAAAAAGTGCTAGCAAAAGATATTTACTCAGTTGAGTCTCTGGCAAGAATAGATATAATTTGTCTTGACAAAACCGGAACCATAACCGAAGGAACTTTTGAGTATGAGGGATTAAAAGAAGTCAAAAGTAACAAAGAAATAGAAAAAGCATTAACCTGGCTTACATCTTCACTAAAAGATGAAAATGAAACTTTTAAAGCTGTTAAAGCTCAATTTAAGCCCGACCAAAACGCGCCAAAACCGCAATCTATAGTTCCATTTACCTCACAACGCAAGCTCTCAGGAGCTTTCTTTAAAGCTCATGGAAGCTATATAATGGGTTCTGCGGAACTTATATTCAAAGATAATCAAACCGTTAAGAACATGGTTGAAAAATATTCGAATTTCAGAGTACTGGCTGTCGCGCACTCCAAACAAGAAATTAGCAAAGAGCGAGTGCCAAATGACGTTAATCTTTTAGGTTTAGTTTTATTAAAAGATAAAATTCGTACCAACGCTTCGGAGACTATAAAATTTTTTCAAGAAAACAATGTTGAAGTTAAAATAATTTCGGGAGACAGCACTCCAACAATTTCTAAAATAGGAAAAATGATAGGAATCAAGAATTCGGACTGCGCTATAGATGCACGTGAATTAAACAGTTTTTCGGAGGTTATAAATCACGCTAAAACTCATACAATTTTTGGAAGGGCAACGCCGGAAAAGAAACGTGAAATAATCAAGGCACTCAAAGTGAAAGGACACACGGTAGCAATGACAGGAGACGGAGTCAACGACGTTCTTGCACTGAAGGAAGCCGACTGTTCGGTAGCGATGGCTTCCGGTAGCACAGCAGCAAGAGAGATTTCACATTTGATTCTCATGAATTCGGATTTTTCATCGATTCCTTCCGCAGTTTCGGAAGGAAGGCGTGCTATTAATAACATAAAAATAACTTCGAGCTTATTTTTATCCAAAACGATTTATTCGGTAATCCTTGCTGCGATGATGCTAATTTTCGCCATTCCCTACCCATTTTTACCAATTCAGATGAGCCTAATAAACACGCTTACGGTTGGAATTCCCTCTTTCCTGCTAGCATTTGAAAGAAACAAAAACAAGCTAAAAGGATCAATTTTTTCCGACATCGTAGTCATTTCGCTTCCGTCGGCAATTTCGGTTTGCATCAACCTGGTTCTCTGTTTCCTTGTAAAAAAATGTTTTAAAATTCCGAGGGAAATTTATTCGAGCATAGCGGTTGTAACAACCGCAGCTTTAGGAATAGCATTACTCCGTAAGATTTGTACACCAATGAATAAATTCCGCTACACAATATTTTACGGAGTAATTTTAAGCTCCGCAGCGGCGGTACTTTTATTCGGAAACACATTTCTAATGAAAACTCCTTTCGAGTGGGGCTTAAAAAACACTTTAATCGCCATACTTTTGGGGGCGGTTTCGATATCTTTTTATAAGGTCATAGCGCATTCTCAAAAATAAAAAATATTGACACACCGTGAATCGATCGGCGTTGAAACAAAGTTGATTTTTACGACAATTTTAAAATTTATAGATTCTGCAGTGAGGCGGCATTAACCAAACGATCACCAAACAATAATTTGATTTTGCAATTATCAATTATTGATATAGAATGTTATTTATATTAGTCATATTCTTAAAATTCAGGATACAACATTACTGTACCCAGGATATTACCAGCAGAATACATCGACTCACTTGAGCCGAAATCTATTATTTTAACTAAATTAAAGACATTAGACATTTTATGTATATATTTAATTTTAATAGTAATAATAAATATTCATTTTAACATTTTATCAAAAAAGTTGATATGATTTGACAGATAAATAATTTTGTTTTATAATTTACATCAGTACATCATAATTTAAATTTTTTAGGAGATGCATTAATGATTTCAAGTATATCATTGAAGGTAAGTTCTGGTTTTTTAGCTTTTATAATGTTTAGCTTCATTTTTTTGAATCTAAGTCTTAAAGTAAATGCGGATTTGGCAATGCCGGAGGTGTTGCAGGAAAATAACCCGGAAGGACCCGATTTAGCTTCGAATTCAGAAGAAAACAAGCTGCCCGAAGATAAAGTAAAGAACGGAAAATTTGGAGTATGCATAGATATTAAAGAAAATGGTACGCAAAAAGAAAAAGAAAAAGTCAAATATTCATTATTACATGGAGAAGAAGAAATCAATTTTTTAGGAGCAAAAGCAACAGGTGCGTGTGCGGTAATCTTGGCAGTTGGGGTAGCAGTTTTTTTGGGGAGTTTGAGTTTGAGTTTGGGTTCGGGAGTAGCGCTGGCAGTGGGTTTTGGTTTGGGAATAGCGGCGAGAAGCACAATATTGAGTACTTATAATTTCTAACATTCATGATAATCATTAAATTATTACAGTATATAGATAGAAGGTTTGTAAAAATTTGTTCAAAATTAATTAATTAAAAACTCAAGTAACTTAGCTGGTTTAATAGGCGGTCTTTCATTGGCTGCCTGCTGGAAAAGAACCGTAGAAGGAGTTAAACCAGGAAGCGTATTAATCTCTATTACTATAATTTCTCCTGTTAGATTGTTTGCAAACAAGTCCATGCGGCAGTACCCATTAATTTTTATATATTGGCTAATCTTTTCTGCGGATTCCTTTATTTTTTTAAGAAGTTCTACGTTTATTATATTTTCTGGTGGCGGAGTTATATTAACACCAGTTCCGCCTTGGAACTTTTCTTCAACACTGAGAATAGCGCCAGAGTCAGCAACAGTAAGGCTTGGGTTGAAAGAATGAAAAATCCCATTTTTTTCAAGCACCCCAACGGTAAGCTCAACCCAGCCTGTTTCAAATTTAGAGCAAATTTCACCTGAAAAAATTCTGATTTCATCAGTTTTAATAAATTCTTCAATTAAAAACTCCCGGCAATCTCCAAGCGCAATTTTTTCCGTTTGATATGCAAATGTACCCTTTGGAATAATTTTTTCGTTTTTTGAAACCAATTTCAAATAAGTATCAAGTTCTTTACGGCTACCTATCACGACAACTCCTGTAGAACATCCATCTCCATTAGGTTTTATTACTACTTGTCTGCCAATTTTCTGTACGATTTCATCCCAATCTATTTTTTCTTTCATTTTTAAAAAAGTTTTTTTAGCACTTCTTACATGCGGAATATTCAAAGAATCGATGATTTTACCGGTTTCAAATTTATTCATGCAAATTTTTGAAGATTCCGAACCGGAGCCGTTAAATCGAATCCCATGACGCTCCATAATTTTTTGAATATCCCCATTTTCGCCGAATCCGCCATGTAGAGCTATAAAAACGAATGCTTTGCTTTCTTTTGAAAATTTCAAAAATTCTTCCAAGGTCATGGACTTAGCTTTTTCAAAGGTCATAGGTTCAAGACCCAACACTTCGCGAACCTCTGCAATCAATTCGCTGCATCCGATATTTGATTGAGCTTTAAATTGGTATAGAATTTCTTCAACAGTATGATAAAGCACCATCGAATACGGAAGCTCAATAACCGAATATTTGCGGTTTTCAAAATACAGAAGAAAAGGTTTGGGAAGATATTTTTTTGATTTTGTTAATTTTAACCACACGTTCGACCCACTAAGAAGCGAAACTTGACGTTCTGTGGTAACTCCTCCGAGCAAAACGTTAACATTATGTTTTATCTCCGATTTAACCTTTAATTCAGGCTCAAATTCAATTCCATACCTGTTGGCAGCAGAACTCAGTATATATCTAATCATTTCATGATGAGAAATACCAACCTTTGACCCTTGCTGAAAAATAAAACTATTTTGTTCCATTCCGCTTATAGGATTAAAATCTGAAAAACATATATTGTCTCCGATTAACCAGCCGTCTATCCTTAAAAAATCACGCGCATCACAAGTTTTAAAAAGTTTTTGCGCTTTGGTTCTGATTCTTTCAATAACTTTTTCCGGAAATCTTGGCGGGCAATGATAATGAGTTTCATTGGTAGCAAGATATTTTCTGCGAGTATCAAAAATTATGTTTTCGGAATCTTTGACTTCAATTTCTGTTGGAATTAAAGCAACAGCCTTACCTTCAGAATTTTGTAATACAATTACAGTGAACTCCTTTCCCATGCACCGTTTTTCAATCAATATATCCTTTTTTTCATTTTCAAACATTTCTAATACAATCTTTTTCGCATGCTCTACACTACGAGCATGCTTAACTCCGAAAGAGGAACCTCCCTCAACCGGTTTAATTATAGACTCCGTCAAACTATTAGAAATAAAAAATTCAAAAATTTGATTTTCTATTATTTTAGAATCCTCATTGAATTCTAAAAATAGCTTAGGAACATTAAAAAAACCATATTTTTTTAGAATTTCCCGGTCGGCATTCCGTTTGTTATACATCTTATTACAAGCTTGTGACGAAGAACCAACGTACTTGATCTTTTCTCTTTCAAAAATTGCTTGGATTTGACCATCTTCAGCATAGATTCCATGCATAACCGGAAATACTAAATCCGATTCTTTTAAAACCTTTAAAAATTCATCCTCACTTAAAGGTTCATTTTTATTTTTCAACTTAAAATCAAAATCCAAAGTGGTGTTCGAATATAAAAACTCACCGCTTATGAGATATCCTTGTTTTTCTTTGTTTATAAATATTATTTTTACATCGTGTTCATTTTCAACATTGTCATAAACCGAGCGCGCAGAATTAAGAGAGATGTTACGCTCATGCGAAATACCGCCACAAATAATGGTTAAGTTCAAAAATTTCCTCCTTTTAGTATAGCTTAAGTAATTTTATGAAACTTCCCGGTTCCTTATTTTAATGTTTTTCAAAATATTTTTTCAACTTTTGATACTTCTTAATAAGATATTAAAGAAAATATTTAATCCACACAAAAAATCTAATTATAAAACTATTTTTTGATATAATATCCGAGACATTGCTAAAAATAGACGCATTTGCCAGAAAAATATATTGTCGGTCAAAAAGTCTTGAAATGATTTCTAATTTTATTTTGCTGTTTATGAAAAAATGCACCTATTTTTGCGATGCCTTTATTTACTTTATTTAACTACAGCCCTAAAACTGTAATTTGAAAATTCTCGATACTGGGTCGATTTTAACCAAACTTTCAGCGCAGAAAAAGGAATTATTACTAGAATAGTGCCGTCCTCAGATTACTTAATTATGGTTTTTATATTATCTTCTTAAGAACTTTACAAAAAAATATTTATTTGACATACAAATTTAAAAACATAAAATATATTTTATGTCGGCACTTTTAGATATAAAATCAATGTTACTTAATGAAATCGAAGATAAATTCGTCGATTTAGGACTTAAAAAGTACAAAGCGTTACAAGTTTTCAGGTGGCTCGCTGCAGGTGCGGAATCGTTTTCTGAGATGAGCGACATCGCCAAGGAAACACGCGCAATGCTTGAGAGCCAATACATTATTCTGAAGGCAGAACCGGTGGAGCAACATAAATCTGCGGATGGAACATTTAAGTATTTACTTAGATTTAGCGACGGAAATTGTGTAGAATCTGTTTTGATGAAATATAAGTACGGTTTCGCGTTATGTATCTCAACGCAGGTAGGATGCAGGATGCGCTGCAGATTTTGTGCCAATTCAAAAGGGACTTTTGTCCGAAATTTGACGCCCTCCGAAATGCTTTCTCAAGTGCAGTCAGTTCAAAAAATTTTAGGAATAAGAGTTTCAAATATAACCCTTATGGGAATTGGAGAACCATTTGATAATTATCAAAACGTTTTGAAATTTTTAAAGATAGTTTGCAGCGATAAGGGATTTGCAATCGGGATGCGCCATGTCTCCGTTTCCACTTGCGGGTTACCTGAAAAAATCAGATTATTTGCAAAAGAAAGACTTGGAGTCACACTTTCAGTTTCTCTCCACGCGGTTGAAGACGAAATAAGAAATAAAATAATGCCAATAAACAACAAAATAGGCCTTGATAAACTTATTGATTCGTGTAAATATTACACCTCAAGAACGGGTCGTCGCGTCTCTTTTGAATATGCAATGGTAGATGGCGTTAATGATTCCGAAAGAGATTCAGAAAGGCTGGCACGATTAATGCGGGGAATTATTTCCCATGTTAACCTTATCCCCATCAATAATACTGGCAGCGAATTTAGGCCAAGTTCTAAAGAGAAGATTGAAAGATTTGCTAAAATTCTTCTCAGTTCAGGAGTGAAAGTGACCGTAAGAAGAGTTTTAGGCGCCGACATCAATGCTTCGTGCGGGCAGCTCAGGGTCACATCGCTGAACAAATGAAAGGAGGTATGTATAATTTGGAAATTTATAAGCGAAGTGAAACCGGACGCGTTCGTAAAATCAATCAGGATTTCGCGATTGAAAAGGTTTTTGGTGAGTACTGCGCTTTTATAGGAGTTTTTGACGGCGTGGGCGGAATTCAAGGCGGAGAAACAGCAAGCCACACCGCGGGCTTTACGATTTGTAGTTACATTGAAAAAAATTCAGAAGCACTTTGCAAAGATAATTTAGAGATTCTTCTTAAACAGGCATTCAACGAAGCAAATGAAAAAATAATAGAAAAAGGCCGGGAAACCGACCTTATCGGATTGAGTACTACAGCCGTCGCGGCGCTTATCTTCGGTAGCACCGTCTGTGTCGCGCACATCGGCGACAGTAGGGCTTATTTGCTAGATGAAACCAAATTCAAACAAATTACTGTGGATCACTCCGTGGTTCAAAAAATGATCGAATCGGGCGGTATAAGCGAGAACGAAGCAATGTCTCACCCTAACAAAAATTTGATCACCCGGGCACTAGGCATGGAAAACAGCGACCCTGAAATCAATTTTTTTATAATGTCGCAAAAAGACAAGCTTCTGCTTTGCACCGACGGCCTTACAAACTATGCCGAAAACGAAAAGATAGAAAGCATCATGCGTCAAAATTCAACCCTTAAAGAAACCGCTGAAAATTTGATAAATTTTGCAAACGAAAGCGGAGGAAGCGATAACATCACCGTTGCATTAATCAGGTTGAACGGCGGTATGGATTTTGGACAGGAAATTACATAGTTAAAACATAAAAATTTTGTATTTTTTAAAAAATAGCTCCTGCCTAATTAAGCAATGGTATTCTTTATAATTTAAATTTATGTTATAAAAGCAGCTAGCTGATTAATGATATGTAAATTTAGTCAAGGGAGATTAATTTGGACAGATATATAGGCAAACGGCTCGACGCCAGGTATGAAATTCATGACTTGGTTGGAATCGGGGGAATGTCTTTGGTTTACAAAGCCTTCGACGTTATAGAAAAAAAAGTTGTGGTAGTAAAAATTTTAAAAGATGAATTCCATGGTAACGTAGAATTTTTAAGGAGATTTAAAACCGAATCAAAAGCAGTTGCAGTTCTTTCTCACCCAAATATTGTTAAGATTTTTAATGTAAGTTTTGGGAACAAACTTCAATACATAGTCATGGAATACGTAGAGGGTCTGACTTTAAAACAATTTTTTGAATCGAATGGAAGAAAAATAAATATATCTCAAGCTATCTTGCTTGTAAAACAAATTCTCAGCGCCGTCGGCCACGCACATGCGAACGGAATAATTCATCGTGACGTAAAACCTCAAAACATCATGATCCTAGAAGATGGAACCGTTAAGGTTACCGACTTCGGAATAGCTCGTTTTTTAAAAAATGAGACCCAAACAATGACCGATCGTACTATAGGTTCGGTCCATTACATTTCGCCCGAACAGGTCAAAGGGAACGCAATTGATACTAAATCGGATATATATTCTATCGGTATAATAATCTATGAGATGCTCACGGGGCAACTTCCTTTTGAAGCTGAAAATGCAGTTTCAGTTGCAATCATGCAAATGCAAATGAATCCAAAATTTCCGCGTGAGGTCAACGCTTCTATTCCGGAAGCTCTCGAAGAAATTATTCTCAAAGCAATGAAGAAAAATGTTTCCGAAAGATATCAAAGTACGGGCGAAATGTTAGCCGATCTGGAAGCGTTCGAAAAAAATTCAAATATAAAGTTTAATTATAAGTATTTTGTCGATAAAAATCCGACCAAAATAATTGAAATGCCAAATTTAGAAAAGACTGTAAAAAAACCAGAAGACCAAAATAAAAAAAAAGCAGTTTTAATTGCGAGCAGCATTGCAGCCGTCGTGGTCCTTTTTTCGTTAACTTTTATGTTCATGACCGTATTTACATCCTTTGGTTCGGCCGCACTTAGGGATGTGGAAGTCCCAAATTTACTCGGACTTAGGCTGATCGATATCGAATTCGACAAAAAATACAAATTTCATTGGAATATAGACCACGTATACGACCCTTCCAAACCTGAAGGTATCGTTCTAGATCAAGATCCCGTTCCCGGTTCGAAAAAAATTAAATCAAGTTCGACAATAACTTTAAAAGTAAACAGTTCCGGGGTCCTCGTAGATGTCCCGGCGCTTGCTGGATTAACTGTGGAAGCAGCTAAGAATCAGCTTTCAAACGCCGGATTAAAATGCGAAATTTTGCAAGTTCATGATGAAAACATTCCCGCAGGAATAGTAAAAGGATCCGACCCTGTTGAAGGAATCAAAACAATGGTAGAATCCACAATTGCGCTTTATGTTAGCAAAGGGCCTCTCGACCCAACAGTAGCTGTTCCAAATGTTATAGGCATGAATATAAGCGACGCTAAGCAAGAGATTTTAAAAAACGGATTAAAATTTTCAAACGATATTACTTATGAAAAAAGCGAAAATCCAAAAGATACAATTATATCAACAGATCCGTTGCCGGGGGTCAGCCTTGATCTTGGAGGGACTGTAAAAGCAACGGTCAGTTCAGGCGTACGTAAAGAAAAAACCTTGGATGTTGTTGTAGATCTTCCAAAAATTGATAAGGATATAGACCTTAACTTTTATATCGACGGAACATTCGAGAAAAAATTTAAGGTCGACCCAGGAGCTATTCGGGAAAAAGTATATCAAATCAAAGGAACACAAGGTACCAAAGAAGTAAGAGTAAAGATTGGAGAATATTTGTACAGAACGTACAGAGTCGATTTTGAAGGCACGGGTTCCGTCATTGTCACCGGAAGGTATGGTTATCCGCCTAACCCGTTGGGTTTCTTCAATTGAATCAAAATCATCCATGTTTTTACAGTTAAATCATCAAGATTTATTTTACATATCAATGATCATCTGTTAATTTTAGTTTAGTTCAGAAAATTAAGAGGCGAGGGATACAAAATGAACATTAAAAATTTAATATTTTCGATGTTTATAGTGGTAGTATTGATGATTAATTGTGTTTCCGTAAGCGCATACACAATTAATGTGGTGACTATAGGAGGAGTTGGCTGCGGTAAAACGTCATTATTGTCGGTATTGTCAGGTGAAGGGTTTTGTAATAGTGGCCATGATACAACAGTAGGCCGTGGTTGTTTTATTTTTTGCTTAGAGAATCCCGAAAAAGAAGAAGTAAATATAAAAGCTTTTGATACTGCAGGAAGGTATAATCGTTCACTTACAAATAATTATTTGAGAGAAGCTGATGTAGTGTTTTTCTGCATTGATGCTAGTAACCAAGAAGAATCAATGAATTGGAGTTTGGCAATGTTAAAGCCTGTTCTTTGCAAAAATATCTTTGTGATAATAACTAAAAATGATTTAGCTAGAGAACCTATTATCCTGGACGTTAACAAGATTGGGGAAAAATTTAAATATTGCGGTATAAAAAAATGCACAGTTTTATCTACTTCGTCGCTTACGGGGAAAGGAATTGATGATTTAAAGAAAGAATTAGCTGATATAAAGCCGAGTGACAGAAGTGGAGGGGTAACTATAATTCAACAAACACAAAATGATGGTTGCTGTTAGGAAAATCAGGATCGATTCAGAAGTGTTGAAAACTTATTTAAATTCACGA
Organism: Oscillospiraceae bacterium; assembly: GCA_031275995.1. GTDB lineage: Bacteria > Bacillota > Clostridia > Oscillospirales > Acutalibacteraceae > Improbicoccus. The sequence continues at coordinate 33,937 of JAISNY010000032.1, forward strand.
CAAATTTTGTCAAAGGTTTTATTTTTAAGAAAGGAGAAAAAATGAAAACATATTTTACTTCAGAATCAGTTACCGAAGGTCACCCGGATAAAATTTGTGACCAAATAGCAGATGCAATTCTCGACGCAATCCTTGCAAAGGACCCCAACGCCCGGGTAGCTTGCGAAGTCGCTGTGACGACGGGACTGGTGCATATATTCGGTGAAATAACAACCAGCTGTTATGTAGAGATTGACAAAATCGCACGCCGCGTTATTGCTGAAATAGGATACGACAACCCTTCATACGGTTTCGATGGAAATTCTTGCGGGTTGATTCTTTCTTTAGGTTCTCAATCGAAGGACATAGCCGCCGGGGTCGACCCGAAAGAAAACGGCGAACTGGGAGCCGGCGACCAAGGTTTGATTTTCGGATACGCTTGCGATGAAACGAAAGAATATATGCCACTTCCGATTTCGATAGCTCATAAACTAGCAAAACGGTTGGCTCAAGTAAGAAAAGAAGGGATTATAAAATATCTCAGGCCCGACGGAAAAACGCAGGTTACTGTTGAATATGAAGACGGCAAACCATGCTGCGTCTCCGACGTTGTTCTATCAGCGCAGCATGAACCAGGAATTTCACAAGATCAGATAAAAAAAGATTTAATTGAGCATGTTGTGGATCGCATAATTTCTAATGAATTTTCCGTAAGTCCGGTAGTGTTAATAAACCCTAGCGGCAGATTTGTATTAGGCGGTCCAGCGAGCGACAGCGGCCTGACCGGACGTAAAATCATCGTGGATACATACGGAGGATTTTCCCGCCACGGAGGTGGAGCTTTCTCTGGTAAGGACGCTACTAAAGTAGATCGCTCTGCGGCCTATATGGCGCGTTATGCAGCTAAAAATATTGTGGCGGCGGAAATTGCAAAGCGTTGTGAAATTCAAGTTTCTTACGCTATAGGAATCTCTAATCCGATTTCTTTGAGGGTAGAAAGCTTTGGTACCTCTGAATTTAGTGATGAAGCCCTTGCAGAAGCGGTTTTGAAGGTTTTTGATTTCCGTCCTGCATCTATAATTGAAATCTTGGGTCTGCGCCGGCCAATTTTTGCCAGGTTTGCTTCGTATGGTGCCATGGGCCGTGAAGATTTAAATGCTCCTTGGGAAGCTCTTGACAAAACGTTTGAATTAAAACAGGCTTTAACGGAAGCGAGATTATGCGCCCCCAAATAAGAAATAATTACAGGAAATTAAGTGAAGGGGCAGTGAATTTTAAGAATTTCGAGGTGAAGAAGGATGCCCCAAAACGAGAATGAAAACAAAGAGCTTACTGATAAATTCAAAAAACTTATGAAAGAATTATTAGTCTCCGAAGGCTCTGAAAGACAAAGAGTTTCTTCGGAGATAAAAGGATTCATAAAGAATTGCCTTCTTGAAGTTAAATCCGTTTCTAAGTCCGACGTAAAAAAGAAGCTTGGCAAAGTTATTAACAATTTTAAAGAAGAGTTTGATGAATCAATTAAAGAGCTAAGAAAAAATGAAACTCAAGATGGTAAATCGGATTTCGACCCGACAATTTTTAAACAAAGTATAAAACTCGGTGCCAGTCATCCGTTAATAAATCTTTATAAGATTATAGAAAAAATTTTTATCAACATGGGTTTCAATACTGTTCAGGGTCCTGAAATCGAACTCGATAGATATAATTTCGAAAAACTTAATATGCCGCAACATCATCCAGCTCGAGACATGCAGGATACCTTCTATGTGAGGCAGCCTTCTGTTTTGCTTCGATCTCATACCTCTTCAGTTCAAATCCGAACTATGGAATCTCAAAGCGCTCCAGTTCAAATAATCTCTCCTGGTACGGTCTACAGAGTTGATGATATTGACCCGCAGCATACGCCGATGTTCTTCCAAATAGAAGGTTTGATGATGGGGGAAGGAATTTCTTTCGCCAATTTGAAGGCTATCCTTATAAAACTTTTAAAAGAAGTTTTTGGGTACGAAACAGAAGTTCGGTTTCGTCCTTCCTATTATCCCTACACAGAACCAAGCGCCGCGGTTGATATGTCTTGCATTAAGTGCGGAAAACGCGGATGCCCTGTCTGTGCTGGCTCCGGTTGGATAACTATCCTTGGTTCAGGGATGGTTCACCCTAAAGTCGTCGAAGGAGTGGGTTATGACAGCGAAAATGTAATAGGGTTTGCATTTGGCATCGGTCTTGATAGACTTGCTTTGTTGTATTATGATTTAGGAGAAATAAAAAAATTGTATGAAAATGACGTGAGCTTATGGCGTCAGTTGTGCTAAGCGTTAATGAAGTGTATCTTGAATTTTTGGTCTGTTTCAATTCACAAAGAACAATTGGTATATTAGTTTGCAGCAACAAAGTTAATCTAAACTAAACAGTAGCACCATGTTTAAGTTCCATTTTTAGAAGCGTTTGTGGTAAACTCGATAATATTAGTACTTAATCTTGTTTCCTTGTCGTGTTCTTTGAACAAAAAAATTATAAAATAAAAATGTAAGTTAAATTTATTTTGTTTCAAGAACATTGAAGTGCTTAGAGTATCTTAGTAGTAGTTTGCGGTAAAAATAAATTTATTTTGTTCCAGGAGTATTAAAGTGTTTAAAGTATCTTATGAATGGCTTAAAGAAATCGTTAAAAATTGCGTTGGGAGAGAGGTTTCCCTTAATGAAGTCTTAGACCTTTTGAATTTGCAGGGCTTTGAAGTCAAATCGGTTCAAGATTCTGAATCGGATAGCATAATAACCATTGAAGTAAAAGCTAACAGGCCCGATATGCTATGCCATTTTGGTGTGGCCCGTGAAGTAGTTTCCTTTTTGGGTTCGGAATTAGAAGAACTAAAACCTGAAAAACCTGCTGAAAAAAGTTTGGGAAATTTTCCGGTTGATGTAAAAATCGAAGAAGGAACCTGCGAACGTTTTACTGGAATAGCAATTTTTGGAATTGATAATGAAGTTAAAACTCCAGATATTATAAAAAAGCGCCTAGAAATTCTTGGAGTTCCGTGCATAAACGCAGCCGTAGATCTTTCAAATTATCTTTTGCTTTGGCTAGGACAACCGACCCATATTTATGATATCGATAAACTTTCAGGATCACTTTTACGTGTCGAAAGAGCAAAGGAAACATGCGAATTTACAACGCTGGGTGATAAAAAACTTGAAATTCAGAAAGGAGATATCACAATTTCAGACAAAAATGGAGTGGCTTGTCTTGCCGGAATAGTAGGCTCCAAACGTGTAGAAGTTGATGAAAATTCTAAAAACATAATGATAGAATCCGCTGTTTTTAAAAAGGTCGCAATAAGAATTACATCTAAAAGGCTGCGCACGTCAACTCTTTCCTCCTTTAGGTTTGAGCGCGGAGTCAACCAATGCAGTTCGCTTGACTTTGGAAAGATTCTTGCAGAGGAAATTAAGAAACTTTGCGGAGGAGCTATTTCGAAAGATATTTTAGATTATTTCCCTTCAAAAAGTTCAGAAAAGATTTTGCTTCGAACATCGCGCGTAAATCTTTATCTTGGCACAGAACTAACTACAAGGAATGTGGCTGATTTACTAAGAAAATACGGGTTTGTTTGCAGCGAAGAAAACGAAAACGTCATTGTTGAGGTTCCGGATTACAGGCTCGACGTAACACAGGAAGTTGATTTAATTGAAGAAACGGCTCGCAGTTTGGGTTATGATAACATAGTCCCCACAATGCCAAAAGCTCAAATCGATTATCTAAATAATGCCTCTCTATCTGCAAGCGAGAAGGTTCGAAGTACCTTGCTGGGTTTAGGATTCGATGAGGTTGTCACCTACTCCTTCATTCCAAAAGATACTTTGAAAATTTTAAATATAGAACCCTCAAGCCCGTTTTACTCTGATATATTTTTGCAGAATCCAATTTCAAACGCTTACTCGCTTATGCGCCCCACCATGGTATATTCAGTACTTTCGTGCCTTGCGTATAACTATTCTGTGAATAACCAAAATCTCGCTCTCTTCGAGCTCGGGAGAGTTTATCTCCGAAATGAATCATGTGACACCGGATGTAAAGAATTCAACACACTTTCACTCATAATTTGTGGAAATCGCATTGACAAAGGCTGGGGGATTTCTCAGGAAATAAAATATGATTTTTATGACCTTTCCAGCGTAGTCAAGAAACTCTTCAATTGTTTCGGCCAAGAAATGGAACTCAGAAGCGCTGTCTGTCCGTTTTTGGAGGGTGAGGTCGGGTTTGAAATAATTATAAACGGAACCCGCGCAGGAATTGTTGGGAAAATAAACAAAAATATGTTCCTGGAGCTAATTCCTAATGTCAAACTCTTAAGAGACTCCGTGTTCTACTGCGAAATCTTTATGGATTCCTTCAAAGATATAAAAAAGACTCTAATTTTTGAATCGAAATTTCCGCCTATCTTAAGACTTTACAACTTTGTTTGTCCCAAAAACGTTCGTGCTTCGGAAATCTTAAATACGATCAAGAACTCGGGAGAAGCTGTACAAGAGTGTGTCATCAAAGATTTATACAATGACAAAAAAATGGAAAAAACTGAACATTCGTTGCTTTTTGAGGTTGTCTATCGCTTAAAGGAACGAACCTTAGTGTCAGAAGATGTAGAGGCTATTGAAAGATTATTTTTGCAGAAGTTAAAAGAGAAATTTGATGTTTATTTGAAAAACTAAGCGTTTCATAGGTTCGTAAACCTGTGTTTATCTTTTAGAAAGCCATCTTAATTCCAGGAACACAGGATTCTGCATCTTCCAGAAAAGAAAATCGGCTCTCGAGGTTTCGTTATCTCTTTCATAGCGTACCCTTTTTTCTTCATCTGAATAATATTTGTGATAACAAATAAGGAGTATCTAAATGGAGTTTGATTAATATGTAATTAATCTTTATCTCCATTCAGATAGCATATCAGATATTCAAAACAAAATATAAAGTGCAGATTGACTTATTAAATATTTTGATGAATAATCTGACAAGGTAGGTTGTCTGTGTTAATTTTTGAGAGGTTGATTCTTTGGCGTCATTTGAATATACGATTAAACGCCTCATGCATGCGCGTCCGGCTGCAAGATTGGTTGATTTTGCCAACAAAAATAAAGAAGCCGTCATATGGTTTACCAAGGATGGCACAAAAACAAAATGTGAAGGCATTATGAATTTGATGTACAGCGGCTGGAAGGAAGGAGACAGTTTAACAATTGAAATTAAAGGTTCAGGAGATACACAAATTGCGGATGAGCTTAAACAGTTGCTGGAAGAAATTTTGTAGAAAGAATAAAACTTTCGGGGGCGGTAGATTATGACTGTTCTGAAGGGCAGGGGTGTTTTCGGCGGTATCGCCTTTGGAGTTCTTAAGGCCTTCAAAAGAGATTATTTCGGTATTAATTCAGAAAAAATCTATGTGTCTGATCACCAAAATGAAATTGAAAAATTTAAGTACGCAAAAGATTTGGCTATCAAACAACTTGACAACCTTTATAACGAAGCTTTAGAAGAAGTAGGCGAAGAACATGCCATGATTTTTCAGGTTCATCGTATGATGATAGAGGATATAGAGTACGCTAATTCAATTATAAGCATAATAATCAATGAAAATGCTAATGCCGAATACGCAATATGGCTGACTTCGCGCAATTTCGAACGTTCATTTGAAGCTATGGAAAGCGATTATATGCAACAACGCGCAGTCGATGTCAGAGATGTTTCCAAAAGGATCGTTTCGTGCATTAATAATCTTTCTGATGAACATGGATTCAGCGGCAGAAGAAGCATAATTATTGGCGCAGATGACCTTACTCCAAGTGAGGTTCTTGAACTTAACAGGAAGGTTGTTAAGGGTTTTGTGACGATGCTTGGATCAGAAAACTCACACACATCAATTTTAGCTCGCGCTATGGGAATACCCTGTGTGATTGGCCTTGGCGAGCAACTTCGGCCTGAATTTGAAAAATGCGAAGCAATAATAGATAGTTTTGCTGGGGCAGTTTACATATCGCCGGACAGAGTAACAGTTAAAAGGTTGAAAAAGAAAAAAGAACTTTGCGAACAACGCGCGGAGTTCCTTAATAATTTCAAGGGTAAAGAAGATGTGACTCTCGACGGCCAAAAAATTGAGCTCTGTGCAAACATAGGTAATGTTACAGATCTGGGAGGGATTATTGAAAGTGACGCACGTGGAGTCGGACTCTTTAGGAGTGAATTCATATTCATGGGACGTTCTGATTACCCAACAGAAGATGAACAATTCAAAATCTATAAAAAACTCGCACAAAAACTTGAAGGTAAGCATGCTATAATCCGGACTTTGGATGTAGGAGCAGATAAGAAAATTGATTATTTTAACCTCCCCTACGAAGTTAATCCCGCAATAGGTTACCGTGCAATAAGGATTTGCCTTGACAGAATTGCCATTTTTAAAACTCAGATCAGAGCCATACTTCGTGCTTCGGCTTTCGGAAACATAAAAATTCTTTTCCCTATGATTATTTCTCTTGATGAAGTTTTGAAAATAAAACAAATACTTAATGAAGTTAAGCATAATTTAATACAAGAAGAAATTGAATTTGATAAAAACATAAAAATAGGAATAATGATAGAAACTCCTGCGGCCGTCATGATAAGCGATATTTTGGCCAAAGAAGTTGATTTTTTTAACATAGGCACAAACGATCTTATTCAGTATACTTTAGCCGTCGATAGACAAAACGACAAAATAAATTTTCTTTATAATCCACGTCATATAGCAATTTTAAGGATGATAAAAATCGTTTGCGACAATGCTAAAAAAAATAACGTAAGAGTAGGAATATGCGGCGAAATTGCCGCTGATGAAACGCTTATCGAAACTTTTTTAGCCATGGGCATAGACGAACTTTCTATGTCCAGTGCGTTCATTTTAAGCATTAGAAAACGAGTGAGAGAAATAGACGTAAAAACAATTAAAGACAAAATTCTTAAAGAACTTTGAGCATAGAATTATAAACAACCATTTGGATTTTTTATATAATTATAATAAAATTAGGATGAACTTCTTAAACCGGCTTACGGGAAAAATGCTGACGCTTCGTCTTCACAGACATAACCGAAGACAACATAAATATATTTCAATAATTATGGTTTCATTCTCGTTTACTCTCCTAAGAAAGTCAACTCACATCGACTTGATTCAAATAAAGTTTACCAAACTCAGCTATGAAACGCTTTCTGCCATCCAAATTTTCACCTAAAAGAACGTCGAATATCTCACAAGTTTTTTGCATTTCTGCAGGGATTATCTTAATAAGTCTTCGGGTCAATGGGTTCATAGTCGTAAAATTCATCATTTCAGGTTCGTTCTCGCCTAGGCCCTTGGAACGCTGGATTGTGAACTTTTCGTCGCCTATTTTGCGTAAAAATTCTTCTTTTTCTGACTCGCTATATGCAAAAAATGTTTTGGATCTAGCAGTCACTTCATACAAAGGAGTCTGTGCTATAAAAACCTTTCCTGCACTAATGAGATCCGGAGTAAGGCAGTAGATCATAGTTAAAATAAGCGTTCTTATTTGAAATCCGTCAACATCGGCGTCAGTGCACAAAATAACTTTGTTCCAACGTAAAGAATTTAAATTAAATGAAGAAATCTTTTTTTCAGATTTATTCAAAACAGCACCGCATCCAAGCACTTTTATAAGATCAATTATTATTTCACTTTTTAAAATTTTACTGTAATTTGCTTTAAGACAATTAAGAATTTTGCCTCTTATAGGAATGATCGCTTGAAAATTAGCATCACGCGCCTGTTTACACGCTCCAAGCGCTGAATCTCCTTCCACTATAAAAAGTTCACGTAAATTGAGATCTTTAGTTCGGCAATCTACAAACTTAGCTACGCGTGATGAAATGTCCATATTGCTACTTAGATTTTTTTTAAGATTTATCCGTGTTTTTTCAGCATCCTCCCTACTTCGTTTGTTAATAAGTATTTGAAGCGCAATTTTTTCCGCTTCAGCAGGATTTTCTAAAAAATAAACCTCCAAACTATGTTTAAAGAAATTCAACATAGAATCATATATTCCCTTATTTGTAATCGATTTTTTTGTTTGATTTTCATATGAAGTAATATTTGAAAATGATGAAACAATTAAAACGAGGTTATCTTTGATGTCATTGAAGCTGATTTTACTTTCATTTCTGACGTATTTTCCCATCTGCCTTATTAAAGAGTCAAACTGCGTTACAAAAGAAGCTTTAACAGCTTTTTCAGGCGCTCCTCCGTGCTCAAGAAAGCTGGAATTATGATAATATTCTATTTGACTTAAATTATCAGAAAAACCCATCGCGACATCAATTTTGAGTTTGTATTCAGGCTTATCTGAGCGATCTTGAGACGTTGTTTCAATTTTAAAACTTTGCGGCGGCACAATTAAAGTTTCACCTGATATTTCAATAAGGTAATCATGAATGCCATTTTCATATTTAAAATTAAACTCTTCTATAGATTTTTGAGACTGAATTTTAAGATTAAAAGTAAGGTTTGAATTAATAACTGCCTGACGTTTTACCATTTCTTTAAGACGTTCATCCGGAATTTCAATTTCGGTAAACACACGGCTGTCTGGCTTCCATCTTATTTTAGTACCAGTTTGATTGTTTTTTAAACGTTCTTTAACTAATCCGCCGATATTTTCTCCTTCCTTAAAATTTAAGCGATAAAGATAGCCATCCCGCTTTATCCAAGCTTCCATAAATTCCGAAGCATATTGAGTTGCACAGAGCCCTAAACCATTCATGCCGAGTGAATATTCATAATTTGAGTCTTCATTATTCTCATATTTCCCACCAGCATAAAGCTCCAAAAATAATAATTCCCAATTAAATTTATTTTCTTTTTTGTTGAAGTCCACTGGAATGCCTCGACCAAAATCTTCAATTTCAATTGATCCATCTTGAAATTTGGTAACAAAAATCTTAGTTCCATATCCCTCGCGAGCCTCGTCAATTGAATTTGAAAGAATTTCAAAAACGCAATGAATACAACCCTCTACTCCATCCGAACCAAAAATAACCGCAGGGCGCTTGCGAACACGCTCAGCTCCTTTGAGTGAAAAAATACTATCGTTTCCGTAATTATTTTTCAGAATACTACCTCGAAATTATAAAAAAATAAAAATAAAAATAAAAATAAAAATAAAAATAAAAATAAAAATAAAAATAAAAATACGTATCCAAAACCTCATCATGAAGTATAATAACCTAGCGTAGAAAATTTCAAAAGTAGGAGGGCTTTTTTTGATCTTTCATAGCCAAGTTATGAATTTACATTTTAAAAATAAAGTCGGTTTTCTTAAATTTAAAAAACTGGAAGAGCTTGACTTCATAGACCACTCTTTTTCAACGCGACTCGGAGGCGTAAGTAAAGACAACTTTCGAAGCCTAAATCTTGGCAGAAAAAATAAAGACTCGGAAGCAAATGTTAATACAAATTATGAATACTTTTGCCAAGCAATCGGGGTCAAAAAAGAAAATATGGTATTCACAAAACAATCTCATTCTGTTAATATAAAAGTTGTTGGAAAAAATGGGATTGAAAACCTATCCCCAGAGGAAAATTTCGATGCTTTGGTTACGAATCAACCAGGGGTAGTTTTGGTAAGTGCTCATGCGGATTGCTGTCCAATTTTCATGATAGACACTGTGAGAAAAGCGGTAGGATTAGCCCACGCAGGTTGGAAAGGCACCTCGGCAGGAATAGCAATAAAATTAGTAAAAATGATGAAAAAACTTTATAATAGTTCTGACATTGATTTGGTGGCAGCGATAGGTCCTGCTATTGGTGGATGTTGTTTTGAGATAGATTCAAAAACCGCCGCTGAAATAGAAAAATCCTTAGACCTAGGTAACTCAAACGACATAAAAAAACTTATTAAGATCATCAAAATGGACGTAAACGGCGAACATATTAAAACTAACAAATATAAAGCGGACCTATTGGGGATAAATAAACACCAGCTTATTTCAGTGGGAATATGCCCAAAAAGTATGTTTGTTTCTGACATCTGCACTAGGTGCTCCAGCGATCTTCTTTTTTCAAGAAGAGCTTTGGGTTCGGATTACGGAATTATGCTCGCCACACTTAGTCTTAGATGATATCAAGTTTTTCAAAGTAGAAATAACCCTTTTGCAAACAGTAAAGTTTCAATTTAAGGCAAGGAATATGTAAATTAATTAAACGTTTTGAAATTTCGTAAATTAAAGCAGCCTATGTGAATGTTTAATAATTCGATTTTAAATTTGACTAGAATTATTCAAAAAAAACTCAACGAGGACAACTTTAGAGACAAACCGCCGAAACCTAAAAATAACAATCACATTTTCTACATTACTTAACATGTAACTGACTCGGTAACTTTTTAGTATTTTTTCTAGATGCTTCAAATACCTTTAATGCAGCTTCCGCAGCGTGCTGTTCTGCCTCTTTCTTGTTTTTACCTCTTCCGACTCCTAATTTTTTACCGTTAAACATTAACGAAACAACGAAAACTTTATCATGATCAGGTCCCGTAGCACTTACTAACTCATAATTAATTGAATTTTCAGGATTCACTTGAACAAGCTCCTGTATCTCAGTCTTATAATCTCTGAAGCAGCTATTTTTTAAATTGTCAGTTTCAGGAACAATAAAACGCAAAACAAAATTTTTCGTATTTTCAATCCCGCTGTCAAGGTAAAGAGCCGCTACTAAAGCTTCAAATACATCTGCTAAAATGGAAGATCGATTTCTACCTCCGCTCCGTTGTTCTCCATGGCTAAGTCTTAAAAAATTGCCAATCCCTAAATTTGCTGAAAAATTTTTCAGAGTCTTTTCACACACAAGGCAGGAACGCATACGCGTAAGCTCGCCTTCAGGCAAATTTTGAAACCTAGAAAATAAATATTCGGATGTAATAAACCCTAAAATTGAATCGCCCAAAAATTCAAGCCGCTCATAACTTTCGCTTTTACCTAGTTCATTAGCAAAGGAAGAATGCGTAATAGCAATCTTTAATAATTTTTCATTTTTAAAATTATGTCCAATAATTCTTTCAAGCTCTTTCACAATTGAAACCTCCAAAACCGCTTGAATCATATAAAACTTTAATAAGCTTAATAATCCGCCAGCAAAAAAATATGCTAAAGTTAAAGTCCAATTGAAAAGCATAATCTTAAAAATACGACCTTGTATACTAACATAAATCAAGCTCCCTCTTTAATTTCGCAAACTGAGACATCATTTTTTTATTCCCTATTCCACTAAAATTTATCTCAAGCAAGGCATCATCTCCCATTGAAACTGAAGAAACTACCTTGCCTCTACCAAAAACACTGTGGCTAACCAAATCCCCCGGAACAAACCTTTCTGTCTCTCCAGTTTTTTCTTCAATAACAGATACGGGGCTTTGCCCAAAATTCCGCGCAGAAACTACCGATTTTACTCTTAGATCGTACGCGGAACTTACTGTTCCACCTTCTGCCGGGATTTTCGCCCAGTCTCTAGATTTAGTTCTTTCAAGGAGTTCTTCGGGGATCTCGCTAAGAAAACGCGAGGCTTTATTATGAGACGTACTCCCGTAAATCATCCGGCTTGTAGAATTAATAATAAAAAGCTCTTCCTTGGCACGAGTTATGGCGACATACGCAAGCCTACGCTCTTCCTCCACTTCCTCCGGATTGAAAATACACTGAATCCCAGGGAAAATCCCTTCTTCGAATCCCGGCAAAAAAACGACTGGAAATTCCAACCCTTTGGACGCATGAACCGTCATTAAATTAATTGCCCCATCCGAATTTGAAGTTTCAGCTTCTGAAATTAATGAAACATCTTCTAAAAACGAAGAAAGGTTAATGGCTCCAGAATTTTCCTCTTCAAATCTTTTAATCGCATTCCCAAGTTCTTGAACGTTAGCAATTCGAGAATCTGCATCCTCTTCCTTGGATTTTAAAAAGTCTATATAACCAGTTTTTTCAAGAATTTCCTTATAAAGCTCAGAAAGCTTAACCCCACTTTTATGAAAAGAAATAAAATGCTCGATGGTTTGAGCAAAATCCATGAGCTTAACTGCGGAACGACGAAGATCTTCATAAAAATTAGCGTTTCTCATAACCTCGAACAATGGTTTACCTTCGTCAGAGGCAATCGAAATAACTTGATTAATAGTACGTTCACCTATAGTACGCTTAGGCTGATTTATAATTCGTTTCAGACGAACCTCATCAAGCGGATTATTGACAACACTAAGGTAAGAAATCAAATCTTTAACTTCGCGGTGATCATAGAACCTTATTCCTCCAACAACACGATAAGGCAACCCGGCACGAGCAAGAAGGCGCTCGATAACACCGGATTGTGAACTCGCACGGTAAAGCACCGCAAAATCGGAAGCTGAACAGCCCGCACCGATTCTTGATTTAAGTTCATCTGAAATGAACACGGCTTCATTATGCTCGCTGTAAGCGGTGTGAACTCTTATGCGCTTGCCTTCCAAATTGTTTGTCCATAAACGCTTCCCCTTACGATTAGCATTATGTTCAATAATAGAATTTGCTGCCGATAAAATATTTTTAGTGGACCTATAATTCTGCTCTAGCCGTATGATTTTTGCTTTTTTATAAACTTTATCAAACCCCAAAATATTTTCTACCGTCGCACCTCTGAATTTATAGATGCTCTGATCGTCGTCGCCCACAATACAAAGATTGCCATCTTTTTTGTCAACGAGTTTTTGAATAAATAAATGTTGAGCCATATTTGTGTCTTGATACTCGTCCACTAAAACATAATGAAATCTCTCGGAGTAGCTCTGCCTAACTTCAGGATATTTTGAAAACAATTCCAGCGTATTAAAGATCAAATCGTCAAAATCCATTGCACCGGCAGCTTTCAAACGCTTTTGATATAAATCATAAATTTCTCCAACACTAGAAAGCCTAAAATCATTTTCATGTCTCATCTTGAACTCGTTAGGAGTTAAAATTTCATCTTTAGCTTTTGAAATCGAAGAGGCAGTACTCTTGACTGAAAAAACTTTCTCATCGACGCTAAGCATCTTTTGGCAATCTTTTATAAGCCTTTTCGTATCGTCAATGTCGTAAATAACAAAATCCTCGGGGTAGCCCAATCTTTCAGCATTTTCACGCAAAATTTTGGCACAAAGGGAGTGGAAGGTAGAAGCAAAAACCCAGCTAGATTTTTCTTCGCCTAACCTAGAAACAAGCCTTTCCTTCATTTCGCGAGCCGCTTTATTTGTAAAAGTTATCGCTAAAATATTTTGTGGATTAACTCCATTAAAATTTAAAACATCTTTGAAATAACTCAAATTCTTACCTTCACTAAAGGCACTTTCAAGTCTTAAAATGAGATCTTCAGAAAGATTTGAGGGAACAAAATCTGAATGGTAAAGATCTCCATAATCAATTAGGTTCGCAACCCTATTGACTAACATTGCGGTCTTGCCGCTGCCAGCGCCCGCAAGAACCATTAGCTGACCTTCGGTATAAAACACCGCCTCCAGCTGACGCTCATTCATTTCAGAAAATTCCCTTTCTAAAAATGCTTTCTTAATCGATTTAAATTTTTCAACCATCGACTTCAAAAATACCACCAAACCCCTAAAGCAAAACTTTATACACAACCAGCTTCGAATACGATTCAAAAAGATATCCGGACGAAATTACAAAACGCCTATTTCAATTCTAACATATTTTCTCCCTAAAAAGTCAATAAATTTTCGTCGCTTTAACATTTTGTTTTTATTTAAAACATATAAATTATATTCCGCACTTCTATCAGAAACGAGACAAGCATTTTAAAAATATTATTTTTCACACTAGTACATTAGTTAAAATAAAATTTCACCAATTTGATTCAAAATTGTTATAGTTTAAACAACAATACCTCCATTCGGACTTATAACTTGACCCGTTATATAATCGGATTCCGGGCCGGCAAGAAACAGAACCATTCTGGCTATCTCGCGTGGAGTTCCTAACCGACCCAAAGGAATTTCTGAAGATAAAACTGAAATTTCATTTGGCGTTAAATCTGCGATCATTTCGGTATTAATCACTCCAGGGGCGACACAATTAACCTGGATTCCTGAAGGCGCAAGTTCTTTGGCGAGCGCTTTTGTGAATCCTATCAAAGCGGCTTTGGAAGCAGAATAATGAACTTCAAGCGAGGCTCCCGTTAAGCCCCATACAGAAGAAATGTTAATTATCTTACCCTTTTTATTTTTAACCATATGTTCAACTGCAAATTTTGAAAGATTAAACACACCTCCTACGTTTAAATTAAAAAGATCTTTCCATTCCGACTCAGTAACATCCTGAAAGAGTTTCCTTAAAGGTGTTCCTGCATTATTGACAAGCACTTCTACTTTACCAAATATCTCAATTGACCTTTTAAACAAGTTCCTGCATCCTTCAAAAGAAGCGACATCAGCTTTAATAATTTCGGCGCTGCCGCCAGAATCTCTTATTTTTTCAAAAATTTTTTCCGCCTCTGCTTGAGATTTATTAAAATTAATTATAACGTTATATCCGGCGTTTGCGAACTCCAAAGAACAAGCCTTGCCAATACCTCGAGAAGCACCTGTGATTATTACCGTATTTTTCAAATAAGAACTCCCTGGTGAATATTTTGATTGTTAAAGCACTCGCGTATGCAAAAATTAATTTGGGCCTTCAAATTTGCGACAAACGTCCCGACGGATTCCATAATCTGAGGATGGTCACGCAATCTATCAGTATTGCAGATCGTATTATAGTGAAGAAAGCAAAACATTTCGATATTAACGTCATTGGAACGAAAACTATAACAAAAAAAAAGAATATTGTCTTGAAAGGAGCAGAAAATTTTTTTGCCAAGACGGGAACTCGTTTTGGGGTTGAAATTTTTATAAAAAAGAACATTCCGATAGGTGCGGGGCTCGGTGGTGGAAGTGCTGATGCGGCCGCTGTCATCCTTGCGATGAAAAAAATTTCTAAAATTAAACTCAGTGATGAATCGCTCTTTGAAATCGCTTTAAATACAGGCTCAGATGTACCTCTGTGTATTGTAGGAGGAACTCTCTCAGTAGAAGGTACCGGCGAAAAAATAGAACCCCTAAAACCGCTTAAAAATTGCAAGATAATTATTGCGGTTCCAGATTTAAGATGCGAAACAAAAAAAATATATGCGATGTACGACTTGTATAAAAAATCAAATCCTTCAATTGCCACAAATGGAAACGAGCGCATGGAAAATTTGAAAAAATGCATTAAACTTGAAAAAATAGAGGACATTCTTGTAAACACTTTCAATGATTTTGAAAAGGTAATAAAATGTAACGCTAAGGGATTTCGGATTACGGGAAGCGGGTCTGCTTCTTATTTTTTTGCGGATAAAAAATCCTATCTCGAAGAAATTATTGAGCACACGAAATCACAAGGATTCAAGACGTTTGTTTGTGAGCCGGTACGCTTTGGAGTTAAATTAAGTTGATAATTTTAGGAATTGATCCGGGTTATGCTACAATAGGCTACGCTGTGCTGGAGCATGAAAAAGCAAAAAATTTGCTCGTTACTTGCGGCGTTTTAAAAACCGAATCAAACGTTGAGTTCCCAAAGAGACTTGAAAAAATTTTTAAAGATTCCGCTGACCTGTTTTTAATTCATAATCCGGATGTAACCGCTGTTGAGAGTCTTTATTTTCAAAACAATCAAAAAACTGCCATGGCCGTCGCTCACGCGCGGGGAGTTCTGGTTTTGGCGGCACAGGTAGCAAAAGTACCCATTTTTGAGTATACTCCACTTCAGGTCAAGGTAGCAATGACCGGCTGTGGTAGAGCAAAAAAAAATCAAGTTATGGAGATGGCTCAAAAAAGCTTGAACCTTGATTTTCTGCCGAAACCCGATGATGCAGCCGACGCAATTGCGATAGCAGTTTGTCATGCTGGCAGGTTAACTACGGAATATCAATCTCATGATTAATAAAAAGGTCTTGTAAAACGGTAAAGTTTGATACAAAAATCTTTTGTTCGGCAGATTCATATTTAACCATGGCATAAAAAATGGAAATTTGTTATCCTAAAAGTGGTTTTCCTAATAAAGTAAAGTTTATAATCTGGGTAGGTTTGCCAAAAGTAGAAAAATTTTGGTACGGAAATAAATTGCGTCATGATTGATGTTACTCGTTTTTTTATGATGTAAAATAGGTGTTCATTTTAAAAATTAATAAGAAATTTTCTTGTTAATCAATGCTTCAAATTTAAATTAAAGATTACTTAGGCACTTTGGAAAGTGTGGTTATATTTTATGTTTGAAGTCTACAAAATTATTTAAGAACCATGCTTTGACAAACAAGGAGTTGATATTTAAGAATGGCTAAAATTTTTGGAACCGACGGTGTACGAGGGGTAGCGAATTCTGAACTTACTTGTGAGTTAGTTATTAAGCTAGTTCGCGAGGCAGCTTTTGTTTTAAAAGACAAATTTAAAAATAAAAAAATAATAATATTGCGTGACACAAGAATTTCTTCCGAAATGTTTGAGCACGCAGTGGCTGCCGGCGTTTGCTCATCCGGAATGAACGCTTTGATTCTTGGCATTATGCCGACACCCGCAGCTTCTTTTTTGGTAAAAAAAATGCAGGCAGCTGCAGCGGTGGTGATTTCCGCTTCGCACAATCCATTTGAATTCAATGGAATTAAATTTTTTGATGGAGACGGATATAAATTAAATGATGAAACCGAAAGACAAATTGAGGAAAATGTAAATGAGCCTAAAAATTCAAATTTACCTGTTGGAGGTGAATTAGGCAAAGTTTTTTATGAAGATGCAGCCATTGAAAGTTACACAGAACATTTAGCGCAGAAATTTACAGAAGATTTATGTAATTTGAAAGTCGCCGTAGATTGTGCTAACGGGGCGGCGTCTGTTTGCGCTCGAAGTCTTTTCAGAAAGTTGGGCATTGAATATGAGTTGTTATTCGATTCGCCGGACGGAACTAACATAAACAGAAATTGTGGTTCCACAAATTTGAATGCCTTAGCTCAAAGAGTCGTCGATGGAGGCTTTGATTTGGGCGTTGCGTTTGACGGCGACGCCGATCGCTGTTTAGCAGTTGACGAAAAGGGGCGCATACTTGACGGCGATCATATTATGGCCGCGTGTGGTTTAGATCTTTTCAAATCAGGAAAACTCATGAAAAATTCAATTGTTGGAACCCCGATGTCAAATCTTGGGTTTGTAAACTTTTTAGAAAAAAGTGGCATTAGATTTGTTGAAACTAAAATAGGCGATAAACATATTTCGAAGAAAATTCTAGAAAACGGTTACAATTTTGGAGGGGAACAATCGGGTCATATGATCTTTAATGACGTTTCATCAACGGGAGATGGACTTTTAACGGCTATCCTTTTTATTAATACACTTATAAAAAATAATTTTAAAGCCTCTGAAGTGTTTGAGATGTTCATAAAATTTCCACAATTTATTAAAAATATTACAGTTAAAAAAGAAGACGATTTTTTTGAAAATTCAAAAATAAAAGAAGTGATTAACCAGAGCGAAAAGATATTGGGAGGAAGCGGCCGAGTTTTTGTAAGAAAATCCGGAACAGAGCCAATGGTGCGCATAATGGTGCAATCCGGAGAAAAAGATTTATTTGAAGAAGTACGACGACTTTATGAACAACCATGGAATTAATATAAAATAGGATCGGAAGCAATTTTTACAGCTGGATAAAAGGCATAGGAACTTAGCATTGCCAAAATATTTTTATGAACAACAAAATTAAAACTTCAGGATGTTTTGAAAACAATTCCAGCGTATTAAATTAAAGATCAAATCGTCAAAATCCTTACTAAAATGCGGGAGAATTGGCAAGGTAAAATGCGGCTTTTATATTAAAAACAAAATAAGATATTTGTGCGAAAATTGCAAACGCAGATGGCTCCAGACTAACAAAGCAAAATTCATCAGTCTAGAGCCTTTGCGGAATCGAGGCCTCATTTTTAAATTAATTGATGAAAGCGGATGAGCCTACCTGCCACGACCGCTCACCCCCTCAATACTAAAGCATCGAATTGATTAACAACATTTCTCACGTTCACGTTGTGTTCTTATCTGTAATGAACGTTCCGCTTCTTCTCTGAGATCCAAAATACACCCTGCAATCTTAACTATACTATCATCTAAGACTGCTACACCATCACCGGCCAAAGCGGAGCAAAAGTACACTGGCAATCCTAATTCTCTCGCTTTTTGTTCGATACCTTCTTTGGTGATATCCGAACCAAAAGCTAAATCCATCTTACTTGCGACTAAAATCACTTTAATCGAAACGGGAGCAGAGTCACATAATGTCGACAACCAAAAGTCAATAGCTTTAAATGAGTCTGAACTATCAACGCTAAAAACTATGACAGCAATTTCAGCATTTCTAAGGTACATCGGCATAAGTGATTTATACACTTCCTGCCCAGCGGTGTCCCAAATCGCTAAATTGAAACATCTTCCACCATCTTCTCTAGGTAAACTAACGTGAGAAGCTCCCAGCGTAGGAAGAACTCCTGGATTAAAATTGCCATAAACCATACGCGACACAAGAGATGTCTTTCCTACTGCGGTATTACCTAACAATACGACTTTTACGTCTACCCCTCCCTTTACACTTTTCGCCACTGGAATCGACATAACAAAAATAGAGGCTAATGCCCCGAATATCATGTTTTTAAATTTCATTTTTTCTCCTCAATTTTTTTAAAATTTTTATCATAACTAAAGCATCGAAGACTTACCAAATCTGTTCTCTCAAAGAACGATTACTTAGTTTTAATTTTATCACTCCACCCCTTTGTGCGATACTTTAAACACTTAGATAAATTTTAAAATGAACTTCTATTTAACTAAATATTTTAAATCATCACTTCATCATTATAGTTTAATTATATGTTAACTCAAATAATTAACTCAAATAATTTGTAAAGAGTTACTTCGAGCTGTAACAGATAACAGAAATAATTAATTTGCGCTTAATATAAAGACGTAAAACCGATTACTTCCAAATTTTCCGAATATGGCAGAAAACGAATAAAAATGGTTTTAAAATTTTGAGCAATTAATTAAGCTTGCAAAAACAAACGTTCGATATTAGACTTGGGTTCAAGGGGGTATAGCTCAGTTGGTAGAGCGCTTGAATGGCATTCAAGAGGTCAGCGGTTCGAACCCGCTTATCTCCACCAATAAAATAAAGATTGGGTGATATTTATGTCTGAATTTGATTCTTTTGATGAAAATGGAGACTCAAACGAAAAGAAGAAGAAACCCAAGAAAAATGATGGAATTGGAGCTATATCTGGAGGTGTTGTAACTCTTCCGGATTCGACTATGGAGTGCAAATGGTGTGGGAATAGGTTTGCTTTCAACAGTAAGAATAAGAAACCCATATGCACATTTTGCGGTAGGGTACAAAACATAATGATTTTGTGATTTTGGTGAAACTGAAACATGGTTAAAGTAGAAAATATTTCTAAATTTTTTGGTAAGGTGCATGCTGTGAAAGGCGTGAGCTTTGAGGTTTCTGATGGTGAAATTGTGGGATTAATTGGCGAAAATGGAGCCGGGAAATCGACTTTGTTGCGGATTCTGAGTGGTGCGCTTTGCCCCTCCGATGGGACTGTGCATGTTGACGGTTTCGACTTGCTTACTCAACGCCAAGACGTTCGAAAGAACATTGGAATTTTATTTGGAAACGAAGTAGGCCTTTATGAAAGACTTACCGCTCGGGAGAACCTCGAATATTTTGCGTTGCTCAGCGGAATGAATAAACGTAACGTTCAGAAACGTATCTCAGTTTTGGCGGAGTGCTTCGAATTTAAAAAGTTTCAAAACAAAATGGCCCACACTCTTTCCAAGGGTATGAGGCAGAAAGTTGCGATAGCAAGATGCATCGTACACGACCCTAAAATTATGCTTTTTGACGAACCGGATGCCGGACTCGACTTTGGGGCTTCCAAGATTTTTTTTGAATTTTTGGAATTATGCAAAGAGCAAAAAAAAAGTGTGATATTTTCAAGTCACTCCATGGAAAATGTCAAGATGTACACTGATAAAATTGTAGTGATGCGCGCAGGCAATGTGGTTAAAGTCTTAAATTCCGCGGAATATCGTGAATCTCACAGCAATCGCGAGTTTAACCAGTTTTTGTTTCAACTCATATGCGAGGAGACCGTCAGTGCTTAAGGAAATATCTATAATTTTCAAAAAAGAACTAAAAACTATGATGAGAGACCGTCGCACTTTTATCTTCAGCGTGATAATGCCCTTTGTGCTTGTGCCGCTCATGCTCTTTGTTATTAGTTACTCGATGAGTAATTTTCGGCATCAAATTTCTGAAAACATTAGTTTATCGTTCAAAAATAAGGATGATTTATTTTATAAGTTTTGTGCACTTCAAGAAAACATAAAAATTATGGAAGGTGGCAAAGAGCTTTTAGAGCGTGGTTTAGTTTCGGCATATATAGAAACTGATGAAGATTTGGATTATAAAATTTTGCACGGCGAGAAGGTAAATATATCAATTGAATATGGTAATTCATCTATAAATTCCATAATGACGACGCCTTTTTTAAATGTTTATGAGCAAAGCTTCCTGGAAATATGCTCAAGTTTTGCAGATTTAGCCGCTAAAAATAAAATAACATACGAACAGGCCGAAAAAATTTTAAATTATTATAAAGTTCCCGCCACAGAGGCTCCTAAAGTGAGTTCAGATGTTAATGAAGGTTTAATTTATGTGAGTATGCTCGCTCCTATGATGATGCTTCTCTACTCTTGCGTAGGCTCCGCAGGATGCGCCAGCGAAATAACTGCCGGCGAAAAAGAACACGGAACTCTGGAGCCGTTGATTTCAACCGGCGTTTCACGTGATGCAATTGTTTTGGGTAAGCTTCTCACTGCAGCAGCGATAGGATTAATAAGTTCTGTTAGTGCTGCCGCCGGGCTCTTTGGGTATGCAATCTTACAATCCATAACGATTCCCAACATGAGCTTGACGGCCTTTAGTTATATTTTATGGATTTCTATTTTCACGTCGTTGTTTTTTGCGACGGTCAACATGGCTATAGGAGTATTCTCTAAGTCATATAAAGAAGCTCAGACCTACATGATGCCTGTCTCACTTATGGTGCTATTCCCATCCTATTACGCATATTTTTCCAGCGTAAATAACATCCCCATTCAATTCTTTTCAATTCCTATTTTGAACATTGTTTATGTCATCAAAGAACTATTTGCAGGTATTGTTAATTTTAATCATTTGGGTATCGTTTCTGGTTGGCTTGTGATTTATTCTGTTGCTGTGTATCTTATTATAAGGCATATGTTCAAAAAAGAGAGCGTTATTTTTAGAATTTAAAGGAAGTGCCTGATTTGGGGCTTAGAGATTGGGTTTTGCCTAAAATCGATAAAGAGTTATCTGAAGCGATTTCTCACAAATGGCAGTTGCCTGAGTTTTTGGTTTATATGCTTCTTGGACGTGGCTTCAAAACAGAAGAAGATGCAAACGAATTTCTAAACGGATCAAACAAATTTCCAGATCCTTTCCATTTTGAAAATATGAAAATTTTAGTAGAAAATTTACAGGAATCAATTGAAAAATTTGAAAAGATTTGCATATACGGAGATTATGATGCCGATGGAATTACTTCCACGGTCATGATGTACGAATATCTTCAAGAACGTGGAGCTGACGTCATATATCAGATTCCGTCGCGTTACAGCGAGGGTTATGGGCTTACCATATCGGCAATAGACAAGATGCATGATTATGGAGTTAAAACAATATTAACAGTTGACAATGGAATGTCTGCTCACGAAGAAGTTAATTATGCGAATTCATTAGGAATCAAAGTTTTGGTAACCGACCATCACCTGCCAGGTGAAATTCCTCCTGCGGCACGTTCTATTGTGAATCCGCATTTTAATAAAGGCAAGAGCTTTAAGTTTTATGCGGGAGTGGGCGTAGCTTTTAAAGTGATAGAAGCTATGGAAAAAGGGGAAAAAACCTGGGAAGAACTAATGGATCGTTTCGGAGATCTTGTCGCCATAGGGACCATCGGAGATGCCGTTCCTTTGCTCAAGGAAAATCGTGAGTTCGTACGTAAAGGGATTGAAATACTAAAAAATTCAAAACGTATTGGTTTGAGGGAAATTCTTAAGAATGTTGATAAAATAGACGAATTATTTATCACTTGTAACATCGTTCCAAAAATTAATGCATGTGGACGCATAGGCAACCCTGAATTAGCTGCAAAGCTTTTACTTTGTGAAAATGAATCTGAAACAAGCGAAATTTATGAGTTTATAACTAATGAAAATGAAAAACGTAAAATTATATGCAAAGAGACAAATGAAGATGTTCAAAAAAAAATCAGAGATAATCCGGAGATGTATTTTAAGCGTGTAATTTTTGCACAGAGCGAATCTTGGAATCACGGAGTTCTGGGTATCGTTGCTTCCAGGATAATTTCTAAATTTGGCAAACCTGTAATTTTATTTTCCATTGAGGAAGGTGAGGCCCGAGGTTCTGCAAGAAGCACCCAAGGGTTTTCGATTTTTGATGCGATAGAACAGTGTTCAGAATTTTTAGAACGTTACGGCGGCCATAAGATGGCTGTAGGTATGAACCTTAAAAGTGAAAATATCGAACCTTTTAAGAAACGCTTTTTTGAGTATATTGAAAAAATTCAAATACCTCACCCCGTGATTAATATAGAGCGTGTTCTGGAACCGGAAGAAATCACGGCTGACAACGTTGAAAATCTAGAGAGAATTAGACCCTTTGGTACGGAAAATTTTGAGCCTATGTTTGGAATTTTCGAAGTTAAGCTTATAAATATTGTTCCGATCGGCGGTGGAAAACATTTAAAACTTATGTTTTCAAAAAAAGGTCGAAATTTTAGCGCGGTTTACTTTGGAGTTTCGGCCCAAAAATTTTTCTATGTTGTCGGAGACATCCTGGATTTGGCTGTAAAAATAAGGTTTAATTTTTACGCTGGAAATCGTGATATTGGAATATATATAAGCAAAATTAAATTTTCTTCTTTTGACGCAGGAAAAGCGGTACTTGAAAAACAAATTTTTGAAGATTTTATGAATGGCTCTGAAATTGACGATGAATCGCGCCATAATATGCGTCCTACGCGCGAAGAAATAGCGTCAGTTTATAAGTTTTTAAAGAAGAATTGTATAACAGTCTCTAAATTAGAGGTCCTCATAAAAAGGATAAACAAAGAAAATATAAATTTTTCAAAATTATGTATAGTTTTCGAAATTATAAACGAATTAGGTTTGGTAGATATAACAAAAAATGCTGATGTATACGAATTTTCGATAAATAATGTCTCATCCAAGGTAGATTTAGAAAGATCTTCGATCTTGCGAAAGCTCGGCGATAAACCATAGGCATATAGAAAAAGATACATCTGTGCATAAATTAAGAAAACTGAGTTAAAAATTATCTCCAGATTTTTCGACCGACAATATATTTTTTAAAAAATCTTGCGGGATATCCTTAAAAACCGATTCATTCGTTCAACGATGTACGTTTTTCCAACAATATGGTTGGCTGGGTCAATCGATTGTACGATTTCCAACATCGCTTTACATATATTTTGGCATCGATATGAACGATTTTTTGTGAATGTTTCTTAAAGTATTTTGTGTCCTAGAGTATCGACTTGAAATCCGACAATCTTTTGTGTTTTAAGTTATATCACAATCCAAATCCAGATCTTTTTAAAAACTAACACTACAATAGCTCTTTAAGAAAACATAAAACTCAATGACTTATTGATTTTATGTTTGCTGCACAAAAAACAAAATATTTTATATTATCTTGGAAAATTTCATATTATGCAAAAATCGATCCCGCTGGCACACCATCCAAAACCCATGCCTACACGACTCGATATTTGCGAAATTGTTTGAATCGTTTCGAAAAAATATATCTCAACACAAAATTCATGAGATAATTTGGAATTCGACTTCTGGTGACTCGTGCGGGAATCGAACCCGCGATACCGGCGTGAGAGGCCAGTGTCTTAACCGCTTGACCAACGAGCCTAAAATTATAACCCACCTAACAATTTTTTCTTCAAAACTAACGCCACCCATAAAGCTTTGGGTAATAAGTAAACCCTATTTCATTAACCAAAATACATCCCTAATTATCATGTCCGCAATTCTTAGATAACCATATTATTAAAGCTATCGTTGAATCTTTTATATTTAACCACAAAAACATCTGTAGTTGGCCTTAACTTGACATACCTTACCGAATTATTTCCTTACATGACTGTCATCTGTTCAAAATGAAGATAAATACTGTCGAAATAAGCTTTAAAATCGAAAAACGAACCGACTCAAAATACCATTATCCTTCCTCCAACCATTGATCTATTTTTGATTTATTTTCTCTATATATATCACTATCCTTGTTTTTTATGAGCCAAACTTTAACCAATTCGGAAACACTGCAATACCAACCTACCCTCTTTTTACTTTTACCAGATTCGACAAATCTCCTGGTCTTGTCCACCAAAGATTCTAATTGACAATAATCAACACCCCATATCGTCTCCGGGTTAGGTAACCCGCCCGATACATCCCCTATAATGTTATCGTCAACCTCTTTTCCTTTCATAAAAACCTCCTTTGACCAGCAATAAAAACCATTTCCCACTTCTTAATTAAAAAACACACCGCTCAAAAAAATTCTATACAAAACTCGCTCTTATTGTATCATTTCAAAACTTAAAAAACTATTTCCCGCTTCTTAATTACAAAATACACCGCCCAAAAACAAAATTCTACACAAAACCCGTTTTTACTGTATCACTTCGAAACCTAAGTGTCAATGTTTCGCATGCTTAGAAATTTCTAAAAACATATACACCTATGCATAAATACAAAACTGAGTTAAAAATCATCGTAGTGTGCATTATAAAATACGCTTCTCAAAATCACACGCCACGCCTCCAGCTGTCAGTTACTAAATCTCTTACATCAACTAGCTAACTGTAGCTGGGTTTCGGCAACACCTGTGATCGCTATACTGTAACAAACGTTTACTTATAATTCTCTTAATAACCTCAAAACAACAATAAATCCTTCAAAAGGTGGCATTAATAAAAATGTTCCGAATATCATGTTTTTAAATTTCATCTTTCACCTCAATTTTATCATAATTAAAGAATCGAGTTGATTAACAACATTTCTTATCTTCATTTTCATGTAATTCTTCTGTTTCTAATGAACATGTCACTTTTTGGGGAATCTCTTTTGCAAGATTAAACATACATCCCTTTAACTCATCGACACCCTCGCCGGTCTTAGCGGAGCAAAAGTACACTGGCATTCCTAAACTTTCCGCTTTTTGTTGGATCTCTCCTTCGGCAACCAAACGTTCCTTCAAATCTGTCTTATTTGCGACTAAAATAAATTTAATATTTTCAATATCAACATATCCTCTTAATAAAGAAAGCCAAGTGACAATAGCTCCAAATGAATTAGTATCATCAACACTAAAAACTATGACAACAATTTTAGAATTCCTAACGAAAGACAACGCAATTGATCGATATCTTTCCTGCCCAGCGGTGTCCCAAATATCTAAGGCGGTATCTTCTTCGGTTAATCTGACGTAGTTAACTCCTACCGTAGGATGATGATCACCACTGAGAGGCTTACCCACAATTTTGTTTAAAAGAGTTGTCTTCCCCACTCCAGCATTACCTAAAAATATGACTTTTACAAATGCAATACCTTTCGCCGCACCTTTCGCCGCTGGAGTCGGCACCATAAAAATAAAAGCCAATGCCCCGAGTATCATGTTTTTAAATTTCATTTTTTCCTCCTCACATTTTTTAAAATTTTATCATAATTAAAGAATCGAGTTGATTAACAACATTCCTTATTTTCACGTAGTTCTTCTGCTTCAAATGAAGGTATCACTTGAAGATCATTTGCAAGACAAAACATATTTATCTTTAAATCATCGACACCCGCGCCGTCCTTAGCGGAGCAAAAGTACACTGGGAATTCTAATGCTAATGTTCCCAATTCTTTTCGGATCCCTTCTTCGTTGGCAAACCAATTCTCGCGCGGCAAATCTGTCTTATTTGCGACTAAAATCAATCCAATATCTTCATGTTCTCTTAAGAAATTAATCCAATATTCAACAGCTTCAAATGAACCCTTATCAACAATGCTAAAAACTATGATAGCAATTTTAGAACCTCTAATGTAGTTCACCGTTGTTGCCCGATATTCTTCCTGCCCAGCTGTGTCAAACAATCTTAAACACATACTATTATTATCTTCCAAACACATCTCTTCAGGTAAATCATTCCAATAACGTCCTATATGTAAATTCTTACAATCAAGTCCTATCGTAGCAGAATAATCACCACTGAAACACTCACCCACAATTCTTTTTAAAAGAGCTGTCTTCCCGACTGCAGTATTACCCAAAAATATGACTTTTACACACCTCTGCGGAGTCAGCATACTTTTCGTCACTGGAGTCAACATAACAAAAACAAAGGCTAAGGCTAATGCCCCGAATATCATGTTTTTAAACTTCATTGTTTCTCCTCACATTTTTTTAAATTTTATGATATTATGATATATTGCTAAAAATCATAACTCACGCAAATAAACCTGAGACACCAACTATCCTGCTAATTAAATGCTTATTGAAGCAGAAAGCCTGAAGGCACATTCTAAACGTTTCTTTTCTAATTTGCAAGAAAGTTTATGCGGAGAATCTAAATAATTATTGAAATTCCAATTATTAGCCCGGCAAAGGCCGCCGCAATAAAATTTTGCCCAACAGCCCCCACATTCGGGATTAGTAAAAATACTAGGGTTCCCAAAATTATGAAGTTTTATCGACGAACTTTTATCAAACTTTTCTTTTATGTTGCCCATCTTAAATTCAGAAATTCCTACGAACTGATGGCACGGATAAACATCGCCTTCAGGAGTAATTGCAACATACTCGTTTGCACAACCGCAGCCTTTTACACGTTTAATCGCGCACGGCCCCCCATTAATGCTTACCATAAAATGGAAAAAATCAATTTTCGAACCCCTTTTCCTAAGAGCAATGATAGTTTCTGTTAATTTTTCATATTCCGAACAAATCTGATCTGCATCCAATTCGGTTATAGCATACTCAAGATCTTTTGAAATAACAGGTTCAAGAGAAATTCGATCAAAACCTAAGTTATATATTTCCATGAAGTCTTTGGTGAAGTCAAGGTTGTTTCTAGTAAAAGTCCCACGGACAAAATAATTTTTCCCTCCGCGTTTTTCAACAAGACGCTTGAACTTGGGAACAACAATATCAAAACTTCCCGCTCCTGTCTTTGTAAAACGCATTGCATCATGCACCGACTTTCTACCGTCAAGTGAAAGAATTACATTAGACATCTCTCGATTTATAAAATCAATTTTCTTTTCATCAAGAGCTAAACCGTTTGTGGTTATAGTAAATCGAAATAACTTTCCATGCTTAATAGATTCTTTCTTGGCATACTCCACCGTTTTTTCAATGATTCCAAAATTAATCAAAGGCTCTCCGCCGAAAAAATCTACCTCCAAATTGCGACGAGACCCGCTATTTTTTATCAAGAAATCAATAGCAGACTTAGTTGTTTTTTCGTCCATTAGCGAGCATTCGCCCCCAAACGCTCCCCAAGATGCGAAACAATACTTGCAAACAAGATTACAATCATGAGCAATGTTAAGACACATCGCCTTGATTGGAGACTCCAATTTTTCACAAATTCTTGTGAGATCAGGTTCTTTAGAAAATAAACGACCTTCTGAAATCAGTGCACGAACCTCAGAAAGAGCGCTCTCAACATTTTCTTCCCCATACTTTTGATAAAATCTAAAGAGAGACGAAGCATCGCTTTCAAAATCTAGCATCCCACGTTCATGGCACTCTAAGAGTTCATAAACTATTTCATCGATTTCATAAACAGAACCACTACCAACGTCTACCACGATGTTAGCATCCTGCATCTTAAATTTATGTATCATTTATTTATTTTTTTCACACTCTTGGTTAGCAACAGTACATGACGTTTTACATGCCGATTGACAAGATGCCTGACACTCCCCGCACCCTCCGTCACAAACGCTCTGTGAAAGATCAAAACTACCTATAATTTTAATGTGATCCATTGTTAATCATCCCCAACCTGTATTGTGCTTTAATTATCAGAA
Organism: Oscillospiraceae bacterium; assembly: GCA_031275995.1. Classification (GTDB taxonomy): domain Bacteria; phylum Bacillota; class Clostridia; order Oscillospirales; family Acutalibacteraceae; genus Improbicoccus. The sequence continues at coordinate 62,241 of JAISNY010000032.1, forward strand.
AAATGCAAGACCGGGCTGTCAATCAAATAGCTTTGGCTTTTTTGCAAGACGAAACATATATTGCCTTAAAACATCGACACCAATGCCGGTCTTAGCGGAGCAAAAGTACACTGGTATTTTTAATTCGTCTGCTTTTCGTACGATATCTTCTCTGGAGATCACCCAATCCAAATCTATCTTATTTGCGACCAAAATCAATCCAATAAGTCCATGATTAAATACACGTTTAATTTCACGATTTCTTACCCTTGATAACTTAATCCAATCTTCAATAGCTTCAAATGAACCAATATCATCGACGCTAAAAAATATGACAAAAATTTCAGAACAATCAGTATAAACCGGCAACCGTTTTCGATATTTTTCCTCCCCAGGGGTGTCACGAAATAATAATTCTAAGCCTAAGTTGTCGTCTTTTAAAAGGTAGCTGCTTACAGGTGGTAAAAGGTAGTCTTCAGGTGCTAACGACATTCTAACTTCAGGTAAACCCATCAACCGTTCTACAAAAGTTGTTTTCCCCACTCCAGCATTACCTACAAATGCGACTGATATCCGCAGCAACGGTAGTAAGCTTTTCGCCGCTGGAGTCGGCACCATAAAAATAAAAGCTAATGCCCCGAATATCACGTTTTTAAATTTCATTTTTTCTCCTCACATTTTTTAAATTTTATCATAATTTAAGAATCGAGTTGATTAACAACATTTCTCATCTTCATGTCGCGCTTCTGTTTCTTAACTCTTTGAATTTGTACACCACTTCCATCCACATTCCTTCATGGGTGCAAATGCTAATACCATTGGATATGTGATCGGGTTTTGATACAGTGAAAAACCAGCGCTGTTGCGGGGTTTGGCTTTTTGGCTCTCAATTTTATCATCATTTTTGCTTACTAATTATAACCCATGGTCGACGCTTCATTTCCAAAAGGATCACGTGCAAGCCCTTTAACAAGACGTGTTTTATCAACTCCCACATCTCCCAAAATTACAACCCTAGCTGATTTTTCTGTAAAGACCGTAACAGTGAACACCCCAAAAACCAATAAAGCGAAAACCAAAAAACAAACTTTTTTCACCAGTTTCCTCTATCCTTTCTATAGCAATGAATTTGATTTGACTGAGAATACCACATAAGCTGTATGAAATTTGCATATTTGTCAACAACAACTTTAATTTTTCGAAAATGCTCATTATTTGGCGGTATTGCTAAATTTTTCTCTGTTTGACAATTTTTTAAGCTTTTTGATACAATGATCGCATTTGTTAATATTTCTGGTTTGTTGAAGCCTCCATTCTATGTTGTTGATTTCAGTTCCATGAATTCCAGTCACATCATATTCGTTAAATTAACGAGGTGTTGCACAGCCCGGTAGTGCGCTACGTTCGGGACGTAGATGTCGCAGGTTCAAATCCTGTCACCTCGACCATATTTACTGTACACTTACACTGGCGTAAACTCAAGGGTTCACGCCTTTTTTCATGCCGAAAGCCAGGTTACGATAATATTGTTAATGTTTAGACATAAAAAAAGTAAAACTTATGTTTAAGCTTTTTAA
>JAISNY010000037.1 GCA_031275995.1 Oscillospiraceae bacterium
GTTTGAAATTAAGTTTGTAATCTTTGATTTGCTGGCAACGGAAGAGTTCGAATCAGGTGAAAGCGTTGCCACATACAGGCAAAGAATGGCTAAACTATTAAGTCTTAAGTTATCAAAACTGCCAAAACCACCAAAATCATCAAAACCACTTGAAATTGTGCCAATTCTATACGAGGGAACTGACCAAACTAGAATCAGTAAACTTCTTGAAATCATGACAGCAAGTGGCGAAGAAGGACTTATACTTAACCTTGACACAAAATATCAGGCCAAAAGAAACTTTGGAATTCTTAAAGATTAAAAAGTTTCAAATAGTAGATCTGAGAATCAAGAAAATTGGAGAAGGAGAGGGCAAATGCAAAGGAAAAGCCGGAGCATTAACTGTTGACTACAAAGGCAACGAACTTCGTGTCGGCACAGGTTTCACAGACGAGCAGCGTGAAATGTTTTGGCAAGAAAAGCCAATAGGAAGAATGATTGAGGTAAGTTACTTTGCTGAATCGAAGAACAAGAAGGATATCCTATCGGTTATAGAAAAATATAAAAAAAGAGCTCAAGATGATTGGGAAATTTTAAAAATCAGACAGAAAGAAGTTAAAGAGTTAAAATCATATCTTACGAAGGGAACGGTAGGCAAGTTAGAATCATTGACATCATCCGCCGAAGCATTACAAAAAGCAGATGTTAAAAAATTGAAGGCTGATAACTTGGTAAAATTTTTCGAAGATGCAAAATCTATGTTAGAGAATTCAGGGTACGATAATCCTATGATTAAACATCTTGAAACGCTAATTGAGTCTATGAATGTGTTAAAAAAAGACAAGGCATCAGTTGGTGTTGAAGATAAGATAAAGACAGTTATAGATCAGATATTTAATTTAACAGAAAAAACAAAGGAGGGATGATGGAAATGCCAGATGAAGATTTTAATCAGATTAATTTTAACACTTCGTTGGCTCTCACAGCATTAGGATTGACTTTGGGTTATGTATACCATACTATTGTTGCCATAGGTAAATATCGACAAATCAAAGGTTATATCCAAAAAATTACTAGTATCTGTAATTTGTACCATTTGCGCCAAGCACATGCTAATTTACCCATTCAAAACATTTATTTAAATACGGCAAACAACAAAGTAAACACTTGGTGGTCTTTTTTAAGGTTGAATTTTATCAGATTTACCGCAAAAGCAGCCAACGAGGTGTTAGGCATTGTAAAACAGCAAGCGGTATCGTCGGCAAGTCTATATTTGACTGATTTGGGGCAACAGATTCCAACTAACGATGAGGCGGTTTTGACATATGCTATGACGTTTGTAGGTGCTAATCGAGCGCCGTAGTGGATTGTAACAATAAATAGTATTATAATAATTTAGGTGAATTAGTAATGAAAATTTTAAGTAAGTTTTTGTGCTATATGTTCTTTATATTTTTCTTTGTATACAATTGTTCGGCCGTTAAAGATTGTAGGTCTGTATTAAATGATAATATAGTTTCTGAAATTATTCGGCATCATAATATTGTTCGTATAATTGATGAATATTTTAGTATTAGGGATTATATGTGTTGTCAAGTTCAGTTTAACAAGATGGTTTTCGCAATAAACCGTGAAAATGCTAATCAAATGTTTATCAGTGTTCCGGTATTCAGTAGTGTAAGAAAATATGTTGGAGAAGTAATTACACCAATTTTGTTTGAAAATATTTACACGATAGACGATGCCCTAAAAATTATGACATCCAACTTTGAGGCTCACCCAAAATTTAAACTGGGTGATTCTTATTACAAACATTTTTTCAGAGCACGTAAAAGCCTAACCAGCAATGTAAGTGTAGATTCTATAGTTGAATTTCTTCAAGAGAATTTTATGATTGAAGAAAATGACAGAATTTTCTATGTGACCCATTCGGACAGATTAACTGACAGTTTTGATGATGTGTGCTTAGTACTAGAAAGTGCCGATGGAGATGTAGTTGTTGAATCTGTTTTTCAACCTAGAGAGAATCAAAGCCCAAGTTTTTTCAGTAAACTTTTTAGTTTTTTCAAAAAAAACCGTGTAACCGAACCGGACAGACCCTATGCTAGATTGCCTGAGATCGATTGATTTTTAAAATGTTCAATGAAATATTTCCTCAAATTTCCGTATGGCTGTAATTGCAATAACCGAGTGAGACTATGCCGCTTCATCGAAGCGGTATTTTCATACCCAAAAAGTGACGACCTCAGTGATGACCACCATAGAGAAGAGAAAACACAAGGAGACAAACAGACATGTTAAAATCCTGCAAACACTGCGGCATAATTCATCTAAGCTTAAACAAACCGCCAAACCCTTTCAGTCAATCTGAAGAGGTTTAATTATTTCAATTTCAAAGGTTTGATTATTTCTAATAGAGAATTAAAACGCTAATCCAAAGGAGAATTAAAATGCTAAACAACAAAATAAATTCTAAAATAGCCGCCGAAAAAGATTCCCCAAATTCAATCCCGCCTGAATTCCAAGATGATTTCAGCGATAACGCTTACGTTCCTACTAAGGAAGAAATTCAAAAACTTGTCCCGAAAGGCAGAAATGAGATACTTTTAAAATACATGTCGCAAAATGGTTCGTCTCCCGATATTCCGCCGTTTTCAGAAGAAACTCTCGGAACAATTAAAGGTGCCGAGCCTACTAAACCTAATCCTCATTACAGAGGCGAAGCCGCAAATGCCGATGAAATGAACGCGATACCGGATCCTATTGGCGGCGATTTCTGCGGCAGAACCGATACAAGCAGTGAATGGAAATATGATTGGATAGAAGGCCGAAATATATGGTACGACACAAACTTCCCTATCGGCACTATTCCGCATACTATTCCGAATACGGGGAAAATAGTAGCCGAAGGAGAAGGAATCGGTTCCGCTGCGGGGTTAAGTTCAGGAACATTTGTTTTAAAAAAAGAAACAATTTATTTTACTCTTACAGATTTTAATTCGTTTGTTTTGCCTAGAATTTATGATTTTTTTGATTTACACGGTATTTCTTCCGCGCCAGACGTTATTGTGTATACCGTGAACATTAAGACCCCTCTTTCGACGTCAAGTGGCGTTGTTAGTTTTTTAGACAATAATACTAGAAGATTTCACCTTTCCGAATCCCGCAAAAGTATCAAAATGTATATTTATACATCTTCTTTTTCACGTTCGGAAATTAGAACTTTACGTTTTTATTTTAATGATCTAAACATATTAACGCTTAAATACATAGATTATATGAAAGCTTCAGGTTCTAGCGACTACCTGAGTTTAATAACGAATAATGGTATAACTAGTTTTAACAGCTCAGGTGCAATAGATCTTAAATTAGATGGCTATTACTATGAGGAAATATAAAATATTTAAATAATATTTAGAAATATAAAATATTTAAATAATAAGGATAAACCATTTTCGATAAATTAAAAATAAGAGGTGAACAAAATTTTAAAATCCTGCAAATATTGCGGCAGAATCCATAGCGAAGACTATATCTGCCCAAACAAACCCACAAGCAAACCAACAGAACAATTTATCCTGCGAAGCACATACAGATGGGGCAAAACCCGAGAACAAATTCGAAAGCGAGACTGTTTTCTTTGTCAGATTTGTCTGCGAGAAGGAATTTACAACTGCGAGGGCATCGAAGTTCATCATGCAATCAAGATAGACGAGAATAAAAGGCTTGCGTTTGAGCCGAGCAACCTCATTACGCTATGTAGGGAACACCACAGGCAAGCTGATGAAGGCGAGATACCTTTTGAAGCAATCAAAAGAATTATTGACGAGCAGGAAGCGAAGAGTACGAGGTGTGAGGCTACAAACCTTAGTTTGTGTGCGGTTTAACGAATGCTTGACGGCAATCAATTTAACTGGTGTGAGGTTTAATAAAGCTAAGTGAGAACTTATTTAAATTTCTTTAAGTTACGTGTTGCAGCCGGTTTACTCCTGGCTGCTTTTTAATTTCTTAGAATCAATTGTTTTTTATTTTTAAAGAAAGAACAATTTTGTTTATTTTCTTTCGAGATACAATTTTATTTTTAAAAAAAGAACAATCCCCCCGGTAACCCTTTAACAATAAAAGCAAACCAAGCCAACACCACGCCGGACCCTCGCGCACACCGAATCTAGTTTCCATGTATTTTTTTGGAATTCAGTATTTTTTAAAAATTAATTTCAGTTTAAAATTCACGAATTTTTGTGAATTATTTTTATTTTAAGAAGCAAATTTTAAGAGGCAAAAATGAGAAAATATCAAAATGTTTTGATTGAAAAATTAAAACCATATGAAAAGAACGCCCGAACGCACAGCGAAGAACAAATAGAAAAAATTGCAAAATCAATCGAAGAGTTTGGATTCTTAAATCCGGTCCTGATTGACGCTGGTTTTGGAATCATTGCAGGCCACGGCAGAGTTTTAGCGGCACAGAAGATTGGAATGAAAGAAGTTCCGTGCCTTTTCATCGAGGATTTGTCTGAAACTCAAAAGCGAGCTTACATAATTGCCGACAATAAATTAGCTCTTGACGCCGGCTGGGATTTTGATGTTTTGAAAATAGAGCTTGAAGCTTTAAAAGATTTAAATTTCGATATAGAACTCACAGGTTTTTCCGACTTCAATTTTAATTTGGATTCCGGCGAAAAGGAAGAAATCACAGATGATGATTTCGAAGAAGAACTCCCGGAAGAACCAAAATCAAAGCTTGGTGTGATTTACGGGCTTGGCAGGCATAGATTAATGTGCGGTGATTCGGCTAATCCCGAAGACGCGCATAAACTGATGAATGGAGAAACTGCCGATTTGCTTGTAACGGACCCGCCGTATAATGTAAATTATGAAGGCGAAACGAAAAAGAGAATGAAAATTCAAAACGATAACATGAACTCGAAAGAATTCATTTTATTTTTAACTGATGCTTTTAAAAATATTGACGGATATCTCAAAAACGGAGGATCTTTCTATGTTTGGTTCGCAAGCAAAGAAACCTTGGCAGTCTATAAAGCTTGTGAAAATGTAAGCTGGGAAATAAGGCAGCAGCTTATTTGGAATAAAAACCGAATGTGTTTCGGTCGTCAAGATTATCAGTGGAAGCACGAACCATGCATCTACGGCTGGAAATCGGGAGATTCTCACTATTTTATTGATGACCGAACACAAACAACGGTCTTAGAGTTTGATAAACAATTTGTCAACGCAGAGCATCCGACAATGAAGCCTGTTCCCCTAATTGCAAAGCTAGTTGAAAACAGCAGCAAGAGAGATGAAATTGTAATTGACTTATTCGGAGGCTCGGGCACGGCTTTAATTGCATGCGAACAGTTAAACCGCGGGTGCCGCATGATGGAGCTCGACCCTAGATACTGCGACGTAATCATCAAACGCTGGGAAAATCTAACGGGAGAAAAAGCAGTTAAAATTAATTAAAACTAAAGTTAAAAAAAGTTAAAAAGAGTAAAAAAGAGTTAAAAAGAAAAAAAATTCAAAAAACTAAGGAGCAAGGAATAAAAGGAATAAAGGAATAAAGGAATAAAGGAATAAAAATGAACAGTTTTGATTACAGCTGGTTTCTTGCCATACTTTCAATAACCGGAACAGTCTTTAATGTTAAGAAAAAAGTAGTTTGTTTTTACTTATGGGCGTTCGGCGAAATCTTTTGGATGATTTTAGATTTTACTAATCATCAGTACGGAAGAGTTTTCCTTGACTCAGTTCATTTCATAATGGCTCTTTGGGGAATTTATGACTGGCAGATAAGAACAAAAATTAAAATGGAGGTGATAGGCGATAAATGAACAATCTTAATCTAAACGAGCAAGCCCAAGAGATCCTGAGAATCGCACAAAAATACGGAGTTGAATCAAACTTCTTTTTCATTACGACTTTCGAAAGATATATGCAGTTAATGAAATACATGTCCGAACTCAAGGGTGTGATTGAAAAAGAAGGCACGACAGTTAAGAAAAGCTATTCCAAAGGCATATCAAATACATATGTTCACCCTGCCCTATCCGCATACACAAAAACAAGCGCCGAAGCGAACAAAACTTTACAAACCTTAATGAAAGTCATAAGAGAAATGAGAAACAGAGAATCAAACGACGAACCGGATCCGCTTCTTGAGTTTATTTCAGGCAGAAGAAAGACAATTGATTAAAATTATTGAAATATTAAAAGAAGGAGGTGAAACTCATGAAAGCCGAAACTTACGCACACTCGGTCCTCGAAAACAAAATCCCGGCACCAAAATATGTAAAACTCCAATGCAAAGAATTTCTTGACATCTTGGATAGCAGTAATAAAGCAGAAAAAGCAGAAAAATCAGGAAAAGCAGGAAAAGCAAGAAAAGCAGGAAAAGAAAAAGACAACAAAGACAGATCCGAATCAAGCGAATATTTCGTAGATTTAAAACGCTTGGCAATGATCGAGCAAACGCTCAAAACCATGATTATGCCAAGGGGTTTGCGTGCTGGTGACACAATTTATGACTGTTCATGCGGCTATCAATGGCTCTTTTACACCTCGATTTTATGCGTCGTACATCGCGAAAATCCTCAAAAAAGACGCTATGAAATGGCGATCCTAGAAATCGGCAGAAAGAATTTTAAAACATTTACGATTGCAACGATTTTCATTCTTCTTTTTCTTTTGGAGCCGAAGTTCTCAAAGTTTTATTCTGTTGCTCCCGACGGTTCTAGGTCTCGGCTTGTAAAAGAAGCAGTTACTGAAATTCTAAAGTCAAGTCCTGCTATTTATATGAGAGACGGAAAAATTAGGTTTAAAATACTTCGAGATTACATTCAGTTTAATCTTAATGAAAATACATATTATCCTCTAAATTACTCAAACTCAAGTATGGACGGAAGAATGCCTAATGTTTTCCTAGCTGATGAAGTTGGCGACTTACCAAACAATTATGCGGTTGAATCAATGAGAAGCGGGCAAATCAACATTCTAAATAAGCTTGGCTGTGTCATTAGTACAAAATATCCCACAATTCAGAATCCTCTCGAGGAAATGGTTAGCTATTCAAAGCAGGTTCTAGACGGCATTCAAGAAGACCAAACTTGGTTTTCTCTTCTTTTTGAGCCGGATAAAACCGAAAACTGGATGAACGACGATCTCATTTTAAAGCATGCAAATCCTGTTGCAATCGAGATTCCTGAAATTTGGGAAGACCTTGTCAAGAAAAAAGCGTATGCAATCGTTCAGGAATCCGCTCGAGAAAACTTCCTTACAAAGCACTGTAACATTGTCTATCAAGGCGCGGGAACCGAAAGCTTTATCGACATAAAAGATCTCCAGAAGTGCCGAATCAACAAGATCGACTGGCACGGAAGAGAAGTAGTTTACCTCGGCGTTGACCTTTCAATAACGACTGACAATACAGCCATAGCGATGGTTAGTGTTGACGAAGATAACCGCATTCTTGCCGATGCTTGGTGCTTTATCCCGGAAAGAAGAATTGAAGAGAAAAACAGATGTGAAAAGCTTGATTACAGACGCTTTATCGAACACAAAAAGTGCTTTGCGTGCGGGAATAAAACTATTGATTATGGTTTTGTCGAGGACTTTGTCTTTGATCTGGAAAGAAAGCTGAAATGCACGATCCGAGCTATCGGTTTTGACAGATATAACGCAATGAGTTCGGCTCAGAAATGGAATAAAATCTACAAAACTGTTGAAATCAGGCAGCATTCCGACACGCTTCATGCCCCGACAAAGCTGCTAACTGAAAAAATCATAAACGGAGAATTTGAATATGAAAAAAACACGCTTCTGGAAATTAACTTTGAGAACGCAAAGTGCGTTTACGACACAAATATGAATAGATACGTCAACAAAAGAAAATCAAGCGGCAGGGTCGATATGGTCTCGGCCCTGATAAACGCTGTGTTTCTACTTCAGCAGGATATTATTTTTGAAGGAAGTGGTTTGGTTTATGCTGTTTAATTTCCGAAGAGAAGACTTAGAAATCGCCGAATTAATCGAAATTACATAAAATTACATAAAAACCGAATTAACCAAAATTACATAAAAAATTATATAAAAACTTTGTAATTAAAACACGCCAATCCGTCAAATGCGGGTTGGTATTTTATTTTGGAGGAAAATTTATGCAAAACAAGCTTGAAATTTTCAAGAATGAGCAATTTGGTGAAATTAGAACAGTGATAATTGGTGGCGAACCTTGGTTTGTGCTTAAGGATTTGTGCTATGCGCTGGAAATTCAAAATAGCAGAGATGTTTTCGCTCGTCTTGATGAAGATGAAAAGGGGGTCGATACTATCGACACCCTTGGCGGAAATCAAGAAATGTCTATAGTTTCGGAAAGCGGACTTTACAAAGTTGTTTTTCAAAGCAGAAAAGATAATGCACTGAAATTCCAAAGCTGGGTAACAAAAGAAGTTATCCCGCAAATCAGAAAAACAGGAATGTACGCCACAGAAAATTTTGTTGATATGGCCTTAAATGATACTGAAAACATGATTAAAATATTAAAAGCTTACGAGACCGAAAAGAAAGCAAAAAAAGAAATCAAACTAAAACTCGAAGAGAAAACTATACAGCTAGACGAAAACAAGAAATGGTTTTCAATCAAAAGAGTTGCAAGTTTAAACAATAAAAACTGGCGTTCTTTTGACTGGAAAAGACTCAAAAACACAAGCAATTATCTTGGGTACGAAGTCAAAAAAGTTTTCGATGCAAACTATGTAAACGGCGTCAATGTTTATCACGAAGATATCTGGAAGCATGAGTATCCGGGAATGCGTTTTGGAAATTAAAACATTTTGTGAATTATTAGTTGAACAAATTTGTACAATTAATAATTCTTAGTTTTTGTTTAAGAGGTGAATAATTTTGAGTTTTTTAGATTTTTTCCGGAAGGAAAAAGAAAAACAAATAGAAAAACAAAAAATTGAAAACAGATCAGAACCCTTACCAGTCGACGAAAGCTGGGTCTCACTCTTTTCAGGAATCAATGGAATCGATGTAAACAAAGCAATGAATATCCCGGCGTTTGCTTCGAGCGTAAACATGATTAGCAGCGCTGTGGCAATGATTCCTGTAAAACTTTACAAATCTAATGAAGCAAATGTAGCAAACAAAACAAACGAAACAAACGAAGGCAAAGCCACAAGCGAAGTCTCTAACGACCAAAGAATCATGCTTCTAAATGACGACACAGGAGACACGCTTTCGGGAGTAGAATTCAAGCGTGCAATGGTCAGAGACTACCTAGTTTTCGGCAACGCTTACGCTTTCATTAACAAATCCGGAAAAAAAATTAAATCAATCAACTATGTTTCTGCAAACAATGTCAGCGTGATTTCAAGTTATGATCCAATTTTTAAGGATTACGACATCCAAGTGCAAGGAAAACAGTTTAAACCTTTTGAATTCCTTAAGCTTTTAAGAGTTACAGAAGATGGCGCGACCGGAAAAGGGATTCTACAAGAGAACAAAGAACTTCTCTCAACCGCATATTCAATTCTTTCATATCAGCAAAATTTAGTTGAGAAAAACGGCAACAAAAAAGGATTTATTAATGCAAAAACAAGGCTTTCAAAAGAATCAATGGACGCAATCAGAAAGAGCGTAGAGCAGCTTTATAACGATTCGGAACGAAATATCATCGTTCTCAACGAGGGCCTGGACTTTAAAGAATCCTCTAACACTTCAGTTGAAATGCAGCTTAATGAAAATAAAAAAAGTCTGAATAATGAAATCAAATCTGTTTTCGGAATCAACATCGGAACCGACGGCAAAACAGATTACTATGATTTTCTCAAAAACGCTGTGATGCCCGTGATCAGTGAATTTGAGTGCTCCTTAAACAGAGATTTGCTCAGAGAATCTGAGAAAAAAGAATATTACTTTGCCTTCGATACAAAAGAAGTCATCAAAAATAATTTACTTTTTAAAAGCAGTTTAGAGACTTATAAAACCCTGATTGACGCCAACATCATGCAAATTGATGAAGTCAGATACATGCTTGATTTAAAGCCATTAGGGCTTGATTTTATCAAGCTCGGTCTGCAGGACGTGCTGTATAACCCGAAGACAAAAGAGGTTTTCACGCCGAACACAGGACAGAAAATTAGTACAGAAAAGATTGAGTATGAGAATGAAAATAAGGCGGGTGATAGCAAGTCAGGTGTTGGATAGTATGGATAGATGGAACGAAAAGCAAGACGTAATTCAAAAACTAAAACTAAATTATTATTAAGAAATTAAATTTTATAAATTTATCCAACGAGAAGTCGTTGGTATTTTATTTTGGAGGAAAATTTATGGAAAACAAGCTTGGATTTTTTAGAAACGAACAAATCAGAGAAACTGGGGAATATGGGATAAATTTGCCCGACTTTACAAACCCGGCGGTCGCCGCAAGAGCCTGGGCGGAAGAAGTTGAAAGACGGCAAATTGCTGAAAACCAACGCGATGAGGCTATTCGTATTAAATACAAGGGAGTTGATTATTATTAACAGGTTTTGGAACTTTAAAGAACCAAAAAATAACGAAATCAAAGAAAGCAAGAAAAGCAAAGAAGAAAAAGAAAACGCCGAAAGAGAACTTCATCTTGAAGGCCCGATCGCCGACGAAACCTGGTGGGGCGATGAAATAACGCCGAAAGAATTCAAATCTGAATTAAACAGCGGCAAAGGAAATATTACCGTCTTTATAGATTCCCCGGGCGGAGACGTTTTCGCAGCCTCTGAGATTTACACAGCTCTATCAAAGAATATTCAAAAAATTCAGGCAAAGTAACGGTAAAAATCTCTTCTCTGGCGGCTTCTGCGGCAAGTATTGTGGCGATGGCCGGCGATGAAGTTTTAATGAGCCCGGCTGCATATCTAATGATTCACAACCCGTGGACAATAACAGCCGGAAACAGCGAAGAAATGCGAATTACTGCACAGCAGCTAGATGAAATCAAGGAAGGCGTAATTAATGCGTATGAGGTTAAGACAGGGCTTCCTCGCGATAAACTTTCGGGACTAATGGACAGCGAGACATACATGAATGCAAGGAAGGCTATCGAGCTGGGATTTGCGGATGAAGTTCTTTACGAAAAAGAGAACGAAAGAGAATACGAAAGAAAGGTTCTTCGCAAAAGAAATGGTGAAGAAGGTGAAAAAGATGAATACGAAAAAGAAGAATACGAAAAAGATAAAAAAGAGAATAAACCTCGTGAGTTTTCTGTTTCATTCAGCCAAAAGATTGCGGCAAACAGGGCCTTGGCAAAGATCCGAGGAAAGCCTTTGAAGCAAGAGCTAAAGGAGAAGGAGAAGAAAGAAGAGTTAAAAAGGAAGCCTTTGGATGAAGAGGCGAAGAGGCAGGAGGAGAAAGAAGAGTTAAAGGAGCAGGAGGGGAAAAAGAATATGAAGAAAAAGAAGGATGAAGATGAAAAAGAAGCGGCGAAAACTAAATTAGATTACAGAAAATATCACGAAATCTTAAATAAATTAAAAATTTAGAAGGAGAAGAGGTGATGGCAAACGATACGAAAATAACCGAACTGATGTTGGAAAATTCAGTGAAATTTGGTGAAAAATCGTTTGAATTAGAAAATCGCAGAAATGAAAGTCTTCAAAACCAAGCTTCAAAAAATTTAACTGCAATTTCGATTTTTCTGAGCGCTATAGCGTTTTTAAAAATCAATTCAATTCCGCTTTTGTGCTGCATATTTGTCTCTTTTTTGTTTTCGGTTTTGGCTGGTTTTAGATTCAAATATCGCACTTTTGACGATGCAAAGGGTTTTTTAGAAGAATTCAAAAACAATTGCAAAACGTATCAAAATCAATGGCAATTCGATTTTCAAATGATTTATCAACTTGAGAGTATTCAAAAATCTTTAAAGATGGCCAATGATAAACGTTTGAATATGATTCTGATTTCTTTTTTGTTTTTTGTAGTTTCCGTAACGATGTTTTTAGGAATTTTAATATATGGAAATTAATGAAAAAGATATACCAAAACCAAAACCAACGTTAGAAACAAGGTTTTTCCCGCAAAACAAATTTAAAAATAAAATATTTTGGAGGACAAAAATGAACTTAAAACTCAAGGCACTCGAAGAAAAACGCGCAGAAATAGTTTGCAAAATGGAAGACATGGTAAAAAACATCGAAACGGAAGCCAGAACATTTAGCGATGGCGAGGAAAAAGAGTTTGACGACTCGAAAAAAGAAGTTGAAAAGATCGATAGCACTATTAAAAAGACGGAGGAATTTAGAGCAATGAACATGGTTAAAAGAGAATCAGCCGTAGCTGAATATGAAAATCAGGAAACGAATATCATCGAATCTTGCGGCAAATCTTGTAGCAAAATGAGTTCGGTTCAAAAATCTGACATAAAAACATTCGCAAATTACATAAGGAACCCAATAAGAAACGCAAACTTCGATGTCGGAAGTAACGGCGCGCTGATACCCGTAACAATTGCACGCCAGATAATTGAAGCAGTCAGAGATATTTGCCCGATTTATAGTCTAGCAAAAGTTTATAACGTCAAAGGAGAGCTAAGGATTCCATACTATATGGCGATAATTCAGGCGATCAGATCACATGCGGCTATGCTCCTGAATTTACAGAACTAACGGCACATGCGGGTAAATTCACGGCAATCACATTAAATGGCTACACAGCCGGAGTTTTATCGCTAATTTCAAAATCACTGATCGGCAAAGCAGGCGAAGCAGACATTAATCTTGTAAGTTTTGTCGTAAGCGAAATTTCAAAACGAGTTGCAATCTTTTTAGAGCACGAGCTTTTGCTCGGAACCGGCACAGACGCTTGTCAAGGGATTCTCACGGGCGCTACAAATGTCAAGGAAACAAGCGCGGCAAGCACGATCAAATCCGACGACTTAATCGACTTGCAAGAATCAATTCCTGACGGATATCAATCAAATGCGGTTTGGATTATGCATAGATCTACAAGAGCGGCAATCAGAAAATTCAAAGACGGAAACGGCAATTATCTTTTGAACCAAGATTTAACCTCAAGATGGGGCTACACACTTCTTGGCAAACCTGTATACACGAGCGACAATATGCCGGCAATTGCAGATAGTGCAAAAGCAATAATTTACGGAGACATGAACGGACTAGCGGTTAAATTTGCCGAGAATCTTGAGATGCAGATCTTAAACGAACACTATTACACGCAGCACGCAATCGGAGTTTGCGGCTGGCTCGAAATCGACTCAAAAGTTGAAGACCAGCAGAAACTCGCGGTTTTAGAGATTAAAGCTGCGGCTTAATTTGCTGCGCTGTTATTATATGGAGCAAATGGAGCAACGTGATAACTAAGTTAAGAAATTTTTCTCATACAAGGAGGCGGTAACCATGATATTTAGCGGGATCACGGTCGATAATGTGATTTTGAAATTGCGTCTTAACAAAGCCGAACTAACGCAACAAGAGCTTGACGACCTTGCCGCCATACTTGATGAAGTACGGCGGTTTGTAATTTCATATACGGGCCTTACAACAGGGGAATGCGATCAATTTGAAGACCTATGTGCCGCCGTCTTCGTGCTATGCCAGGATTTATATGATAATAGAAGCTTTTATGTTGACAAAAGCCATATAAATCAAGTTATCCGGCACATTCTTGATATGCATTCGGTCAATTACATCTAGAACTAAATTATAGTTAAATTACAGCTAAATATAACTGATAAACGTGGCTTAGATTGAAAAATGGAGTTAAGAATATGCAAATAAATCCGGGAGACTTAAACAAGAAGATTCAGATAATCAGATATATCCTCGTAAAAGACGTCGATGGTTTCGAGACAAAGCTCGAGGAACCTCTGCTTGATACGTGGGCCCAGGTCTCAAACAAATCAGGTAAAAGCCTCATGAGTGAGAATTCCGACTTTTCAAGCACACAAACGAGATTTCTGATAAGAACTCCAAAACTTGTGATTGACAAGGACTACAAAATCAAATTCAGAAGCGAAATATACGATATCGTGTACATAAATGATTATAGTTTTGACGGATTGTACACAGAAATATTAGGGGAGTTGGTTACAAAATGAGCGGCAAAGTGCCGCGGCTGCTTAGTTTTAGCATAGTTAAATTTTAAATTAATTTTCTCAAAAAAATTGAGGTGATTTTGTGAATGTAAATCCACTAATCGAAGCAATTTTTAAAAATTTTGTGTATGAAGGCGAGCAAATCCCAATAAACTTCTGCTTTTATACAGGAAAAGCAAACGCTTATATTACTTACTTTATGGCCTCAAATCAGCCGGCAAACTGGGCAGACGATGAGAATCAAGCGGAAGAAGCACAGGTCACTCTTGAGATTTTTTCAAGAAGTAACTTCAAGGGTCTTCAAGAAACAGTCAAACAAAAAATGAGAGAAGGAGGTTTCACATGGTCTTACACAGGCTCGGAATTTTATTCTGCGGACACGCAATATTTTCAAACGCAAATGACTTTCGGAATTGCGACGCCACTACCGGCGATCCCAAATAAATAAAATATAGAGGAAAATGAAATGGCAAAAATAGGTTTAAAAAATAGATCAAAAAGTGGGCAAAAAGTAGATCGAAACTAAAATTAAAAAAATTAAACGGAGGAACAAAAAAATGGCAATCACAGGACTTTCAAATCAAAGATACGCTCTTATTGACCCAGACACTGGATTTTACGGCCAAAACAAACCCTTCACAAAAGCAATAACTTCAAGCTTCGAGCCTGAATACGCCGAAGGCTCGCTTTATGCGGATAATACCAGGATCGAGTACGCAAAAGAACTCATCAGCGGCAGCTTGACGCTGACTGAAAACGATAACGATCCGGCAATTTTTGGTGAAATTTTAGGTCTGCCGTATAACGAAACTACAGGTTTACTGCAGTTTGGAACTAATTCAAACCCGCCGTTTGTTGGCTTTGGCGAGATAGGAGAAGTTTCAAACGCCGGAATTAAACAGTATGAAGTGCGTTTTTTTAAAAAAGTAAAGTTTTCAGCCGGGTTTCCAGAATACAGCACAAAAACTGATTCGATAAATTACGGAACTGTTGAAATTCAAGGAGCTGTTTTTACAAATGACGACGGGGATATGCTCGTAACAAGAAGATTTTCTACGCTAGAAGAAGCACAAGCCGCACTAAATAATATGTTTTATACGACTGCAATTTCACCGCCAACGCTAGCGCAGCCGGATTCTTCAAGCGATCCGATTACGGCAAGCTCAACAATCGCAGGCAACACGCTTGAATATTCAATTACGAGTGCAAACGGCGCGACCACAACGACCGGCTCGGCCGAATCCACCGGATCTACCACGAGCATTCCAGCTCCGACTGGCGACTGGCAAAACGGCATGAAAGTAAAAGCTCGAAATAGTGATGTCCAGACCGGGCAAAATTCCAGTTGGAGCGCGGTTTTAACTATCGCGTTGTCTTAAAAAGTAAATAAAAATCAGTTTTAACTATCGCATTGTCTTAAACTTTTTTAAAATTTTAGGAGGGACAAAAATGAATGAATCTAACAATGAATTTAGCACCGCGAACTATCAAACAGACGGCGAATGGGTAATTGGCGACAAACTCACCATTCTCCCGGATGCGGCAGTCACTGGGCTTCCAATACCGGCTGCAGCAAATCAAGCAGACAGTACTGCCACTGACGCAGCGGGACTGGTCACAGATTTTAATTCACTGCTTGCAAAGCTCAAAGCATCGGGGTTAATGGAAGCAGATCCGAATTTAAAAGCAACTCCAAAAACTTCTAATGGAGGCAAAAGCTAATGCAAATAAACATGAAAATAATCGAGCATGAGGGGATTAAATATCCTCTCATTATTGATTTAAACTCAATGGAAGACTTTCAGAAGTCCTTTTTTGCTGAGACTGGCAAAAGTATAACTGAGAACGAATCATTCGAAAACTTCGGCCTAACAGCGGGAATTCTACAATTTCAAGCAGCACTTAACGAAGGCATCGATTATGAAAATCAAAAGAAAGGAATCAACCGCGAACCGATTTCAAAGCGCGAAGCCGGAAGAATCATGAGCGAAATTGGAATGGAAAAAGTCAGCTCGGTGATAACTGAGCTAACAAAAGAGTTTAACGGAAAAAACGTCAAACCCGCAGCGGAGAGTATACAGGCTCAAAATACCCAAACCACTCCTCCTGCGGGAAAGGCCTAGACTTTCATTGGATCTACTTTGTCGGCGTCAGTCTTCTTAAGTTTAGGGTTTCGGAAATTGGCAGAATGACGCTTGATGATTTCCTAAAAATTTTAGGGCATTACAAAGAATTTAATTCGCCAAAATGGAGGTAAAATGGAACTCAAATACACATTCTCATTTAAATCTATTAGAACTTTCGGCGGCAAAGACCTGGTCAATTCAAGGCCAAGCGAATACACAATCGAAACCATAAAAGAAATGGTCTCCGCAGGAGTCAAAGCCGCGCTTCCATTTGTTAAAAATGTTTTATCAAGCAGACAGAAAACAGGCCAGCTTTACCAAAGCGTGTATACAACGCAGTCAAAACGCTTTAAGAACGGCTATATTGGTGCTTGGATTAACTATATGGGAACTAGACGCGAGGCATCAAAGAAATATCCGTATATGGGAAGATTCGGCAAGACAAACGGTTTTATCGCCGCAATGGTCAACTACGGCGTCGCGGGGCGAACCAGATACGACAGAAGCAGACCGATTTCGAGAGCTTTTAATTCCGCAAGCAGCGCGATTTCTGAGGCAATGAAAAAAGTTTATGAAGAAAAAATGAATGTTTCCGGGCTCATTATGAATGGGATTTCGAATGATCTTAAATCCTAAATTTTAAAATAATGACTAATGACAAAAATCAATTTAATCATTCTATTCATATTTACAGTTTACATCTGCAATCTAATTAAATATTAACATGAGAGGAGGTCTTCTTAAATGGCAGACGGATTTTCGAGCGTCGTAAAAATAAATGGAACTGAAGAATTTGTCGCAGCAATCAGAAAAATGAACGAGTCAATGAAACTACAGCGTTCAGAGCTTCAGCTTAATAACGCTGAATACGGAAGAGCAGACAAAAGTATAGAAAAACTTGTTTCAAGAAATGTGACGCTTAAGGAAATATTCAATCAGCAGACAAAACAAGTAGAAGAGGCGACCAAAGCTTTAGCTTTTGCAAAAGAAAAATACGGAGAAAACTCTGCCGAAGCCCAAAAATGGGAAATAGCTCTAAATAAAGCCAAAGCCGCGCTTGCCGTGACGACTCGCGAGATTGAAAGCAATAACGCTATTCTGGAAAAAAGCGGTAAAGGAATGAGCGCGTGGAATAAAGGTCTTAGTGACGCGCAAAAAGAGCTTGGAAATTTCGGCAAGAATTTTAAAGAACAGTTTGCGAACAATTTAAATAATTTCAGCTTTGTTTTAATTAAAGACGGTTTGGAAGCTATCGGTAACGCAATAAAGAACACGGGCAAATATTTAACCGATTCTATTGCCGGAGCCGCTAAATACGCTGATGAAATGCTTGAAATGAGCGCAAAAACCGGAGTTGCAGCAAAAACCTTGCAAGAATTTTCGGCAGTACAGGGGCTTCTTGACGTTGACCTGAACACATTCACAAGTTCTCTCACAAAAGTAACAAAATCAATCGATTCAAATAAAGACGGTTTCCAAAAGCTTGGCGTCGCAACAAAAGATGCGAGCGGGCAATTCCGCACAAGTGAAGCGGTCTTCTGGGACACAATCGATGCTCTTGGCAAAGTGGAAAACGCAACCGAGCGCGATGCAATTGCTATGGATATCATGGGAAAATCTGCACAGGAACTTAATCCTTTGATTGCAAAAGGTTCAGCTGGATTTAAAGAACTCGCAAATCAAGCAAACGCCGCAGGCGCGGTAATGTCTGACCAAATGCTTGAGAATTTGTCAAGTCTTCAGGATTCATTTGATACCTGGAATATGAGTATCGGCGGGATTTCGAATTCGCTTGGATCATTGTTTGCTCCCGCCTTAAAAGAAATAACTTCAAAAGCAGCAGATGCTGCGGTTTCGTTTGGAAATCTCATAAGAAAGATAGTCGAGGGAGCAAGCGGAGAAGAAATTCAGAAAGCCAAAGACGAATTCGCAGCATCAGTCAGAGCCTTGGCAGACACAATTAAAGAACAAATGCCGTTGTTTTTGGAAACCGGAGGAATGCTGATTAAAGAATTGTGTAAAGGAATTTTGGAGGTTTTGGCACCTCATTCAGTGCAGATTTTGGCAATTATCGCGGCAGCCAGCGCCGCAATGGCGGCCATAAGCGCAGCAATGAGTTTAGCAACCGCAGGATTTCAGACAATTTTTAGCGCAGGGATCGCTCTTTTAGGACCGGTAATATCCACAGGATTCTCGGCTTTAGGGCCAATAATTTCTGCTTCAATGGCAATGCTTGGTACAGTTATTCAAACTGGAATTACAGCAATCCAGGCCCTCACAGCTGCTGCGATCGCCGCTTGGCCAATTACTCTTGCAATACTCCTTGCCGCGGCACTGACTGCGCTTGCAATCAAGTTTTGGCCTCAGATTTCCGCTTGGTTAAAGGGAGCTTGGGAAAAAGTCTCTTCATGGGCTAAAGAAACGTGGCCTAAAATCACAAAGTGGCTGGGTGACATTTTGAATAATATTTCCGGCTGGTTCGCAAGTCTGGCAAGTAAGGTCGGTGGCTGGATAACAAACGTTTGGAATGCAATTTGGGGCAAAATCAGTAGCTGGGGCAATAGTTTCGCAAGCGTTGGCAAGAACTTAGTTGAAGGCCTTTGGAACGGAATTTCAGACAAAATGCAGTGGATTAAAGACAAGATCGGAAGCTTTTGTAAATCTGTGACGAACTGGTTTAAAAATCTTTTTGGAATTGCTTCGCCGTCAAAACTTTTTAAGAATTTAATTGGTAAAAATCTAGCATTGGGTTTAGGCGAAGGCTTCACGGATGAGATGAAGTCTGTTTCAGAAGAGATGTCGAATTCAATTCCGACTGAGTTTAATACGCCAGATATCAGTGCAGATTCTCCGGTTTATGGAGCAAACGCTCTGCAAAGTGCAAGTTCATTTTCTAACGATTTAAACGCAAATCCAAACTTAAGCAATCTTCAAGCAAACGATAGCAGTGGGTTAGTTTCTGCACTCAAGCAAGCTTTGAGCGGCATGGCCTTTGAAATCGACGGAGACAAAATTGGTCAACTTGTAGTCTCGAAAGTGGAGAGGGCGGTGTTTTCATGAGGAATTTTTTAATCTGGAACGGCACAAATTCAGAAACAATTTCAGGATTAATAATCCAGGAATTGCCGCCGATTACAAAGCCAAAGACAAGAACACAAATCACTGAGATTGACGGCAAAGACGGAGATTTTACCGACGAACTCGGGTTTGGAAGCTATGAAAAAGAAGTGAAGATAGGCCTTTTTAGAGACTACGACATAAACCAAATCGCAAAATACTTTACAGGCTCAGGACAAGTAATTTTCTCCAATGAACCCGACAAATACTATAACGCCGCCATTTATGAGCAAATTGATTTCGAGCGTTTAATAACTTTCAAGGAAGCAACTGTTAAGTTCCATTGCCAACCCTACAAGTATCTTGTGAATGAACCGGTTACTGATGTAACGATTGGCGAACAGACTGAAATCAGTGTCATAAATCAAGGTCTTGAAACTTCAAAACCAATCATGATACTAACAGGAAGCGGGATTATCGAAATCTCTGTTAACGGCTTAGCACAGTTTCAATATGATTTCGGCAATGACACGGAAGTCACGATTGATTCTGAGTCAGAGGACGCATATATGGACACGCCTTTAAATCTTAAAAATAGACAAATGACGGGGCAATTTCCAATTCTTAATCCCGGAGAAAACATAATTTCATGGACTGGAAATCTTACTGAAATAAAGGTACATCCGAATTCGAGATGGTTATGACTGGAATAAAAGTACGATCGAATTCAAGGTGACTCTAAAATGCTTGACGTGGCTCTAAAATACTTGACTTTTTAAAGTAGTTAATGCATAATGTAAATATAACGAAATAAATAGTGGATAGATAGAGTGGATAGATAAATAGAGCGAAATAAATAAAATAGAATAAAATAGCGAAAATATTAAAATAGTAAAAATATAAGGACTGATTAAATGACAAAAGAATTCGTAAACCCCAGTGAAGACCTACTAGATCCAAAAAATGACATTGCTTTCAAAGCAATGCTGACTTCAAATAATGAGGCTTCGCAAAAGGCTCTGAGGCACATAATCTCAGATTTTACTGGACTTAAAATTGAAGAGGTCAGAGTTGCAGAAAATGAACCTCAATGCGGCAGTATCGATGAAAAACACGTAAGACTTGACGTAAGCTGTATCTTCAACGGCAAAGAGATTGCAGAAGTTGAAATGACAATGGATGCAAACGAAGATGAATTTGCAAGAATAGAATATTATTTAGCTAAGCTATACAGTTCGGCGAAAACAACCGGAATTAAGAAATATAGAGATCATCCTGAAGCATATCAAATATCAATAGTGGGAAATCGGATAATAAATAAAGAAAATCAAGATCCGGTAAGTTTTTATGAAATATGCGATCTGAAAACGCACAAACCAATAAACGGTAAAATGCATATAATTGTTGCAGAACTTAAAAAACTTAAAGCTGAAAATATCGAACAAATGACTACAGCAGAAAAATGGGCCGCATTTTTTAAATGGTTCACAGACAAAAACAAAACCGAAAAACTTAACAAATTGATTGAAACCGAGGAGGGACTCCAAATGGCGACAAGCGCATTAAGATATGCCAGCAGGGATGAAATAACCAGAAGAACGATTATTAAAAGAGATATGGCAAGGAGGGATTTGAATAACATGATAGCTGTTGCCAAAGAAGAAGGCGAAGCTAGGGGCGAAGCTAGGGGCGTTGTTAGAGAGAAAGGAGAAATAGCTCTAAAATCGCTTTCAGAGGGTCTAGAACCGTCTCTAATATCTAAATTAACTAATTTATCAATCGAAGAAATCGAAGCCCTTAAAAGCCAAATATGAGCCAATTAGAACGATTAGAATAATTTAAGAAAACAATTTAGAGCAATTTAGTATAAATTTAAGAAAACAACCATGATTTTAAAGAATACCCTCGGGTATTCTTTTTTAATTTTTTAATTGGAGAATAAAAAATATGATTTCAGTTTATCCTTCTTCCGAAACGCTGTTCGCGAATAATGGCCTAAAGATTTTAAAACCGCTGAAGGCCTTAATTCGCAAAGAAGACAACGGCGACTTTTACCTTGATTTGCGTGATGATTTAGAAAACCTTGAATATTATCAAAGCGGCAACATTGTCAGAGTCCCGACTCCTTGGGGCAATCAGTGTTTTCGGCTCAAAAGTCCTCAGATTGAAAACAAAAAAATTAATGTCAGAGCACAGCATCTGTATTTTGATTCCCAGAATTACATAATCAAAGATTCATATGTCGTCGATAAAAACTGCAACGATGCCCTTGACCATTTAAATTCTGCAACTGATATTCCTTCGCCATTTTCTACACTTTCTGATGTACCAACGGTCTTTAGTTATAGATGTGTCAGAAAATCCCTTGCCGAAGCTGTTTCAGACGTTATCGGACGCTGGGGCGGACATCTTATCAGGAATAATTGGAATATTGAAGTAAGACAAAATGCCGGTCAAGATAGAGGTGTCAACCTTGTTTACGGCAAAAACATAATAAACATTACGGCAAGTGAAGATTGGTCAAATATTGTCACCAAACTAATGCCCGTTGGAAAAGATGGCCTTCTCCTTGAGGAAGTTTGGCTTGAACTTGATGAGCAGCTATATGAAATTCCTTACTCAAAAGTCGTGAGTTTTGACCAAATTACAATAAATCAAGAAGACTTCTCCGATGGTGAAGGAAACATTGATGATGCTGCGTATCAAGCTGCTTTAATATCTGACTTAAGAACAAAAGGTCTAAACTATCTTAACGAAAACAGTGCGCCAAAAGTAAATTATTCACTTGATGCTTATCTAAAAAATATTTCTGATATCGGAGATACAATCTGGGTCAAACACCCGAAATGCAAAATAGACATAATCACGCATGTTATTGCGCTTGAATTCGATGTCATTTCGAAAAGAATCACAAAAGTAGAATTCGGGAATTTTAAGAACAATCTTAAAAATCTTCTTAATACCGTAGAAAATAAAATTATTGAGAAAGTCGAAACTGCAGAACAGAATGTCACTGCAAAGCTTGAAAAAGAACTTTTAGAAGCGACAAATGCAATTAAAGACAAGCTTGGAGCCAGTTACGTCGTATATGAAGGAGACAAAATCCTCATTGTTGACGCACTTCCAAAAGAAGAAGCCAAAAATGTAATCATGATTAATTCAGGTGGAATCGGCTTTTCTAGCACTGGAATTAATGGAGTCTTTAACTCAGCATGGACGATTTCTGGCGAGCTGAATATGGAAAACATAAACGTCATCAATTTAGTTGCAGATATGATTAAAGGCGGCACTCTTAAACTTGGCTCTAACCTAAACGAATCTGGAATCTGCGAACTTTTTGATGACGGAAATACTCTAATTGTGCAGCTTGATAAAGACGGAATCACAATTTTTTGCAGTGACGGCAGAACAATAAAAATGAATGCAGAGATTGGATTTTGTGGTTATGACACTGATGGGACACCGCTCTACTGGAGCAGCGGCGATGAATTTCATATGAAGAAATGTGTTGTTGAGAACGAAATCACGATTGCAAACGGATTAAGGTTCATTCCGATTTCAAATAGCGCAAACACTGGGATTGGCGTGGTTGCGATGGTTTAAATTTATCCAAACCGCAAAGCTTTTGAAGCGAAAACTTTTGCGATTTGAAATCATTATAACACAAAAATTTAACCATGCCAACACTTTTAAAAGGAGCAAAAAAATCATGGGCACATCAGCAGAAATGTCAACAAGCAATACATATGTAAAGTATAACGTATCTATAACTCAGAATTCGCAAAGCATTTCTGGAAATTATTCAAATGTCACAGTTTCGGTTTATTTTTGGCGCACAAATTCGGGATATACAACATATGGAACAGGCACAATTTACTGCAAGATCAACGGAACAACTTATTCTGCAAGTGTTACTACAAGCCAAAAAATAACAAACTCAGGCATAACTTTATTTTCAAAAACACTTGATATTTCTCATAATTCCGATGGTTCTAAAACTTTAACCTGTTCTGCTTGGATCAGTATTGATGCACCTCTTAGCTCGTCTGAGCAAAGCTATTCTCAAGGTCTTACAACAATTGGAAGAGCAAGCAGTTTCTCTGGAGGATCCGGAAATATCGGATCATCAACAACTATTACAATAAGCAGAGCTTCTTCATCTTTTACACATAAACTCTATTATGATTTAGGATCAGGCTGGGTTACGATTGCAAGCGGCGTAGGAACGAGCTATAGCTGGACAATTCCTACTTCTTTTTATGCGCGTATCCCTAATTCAAACTCAGGATCCGGTACTCTTTGGTGCGAAACATACAACGGAAGCTCTTACGTTGGAAGTAATAGCATAAGTTTTAATTTTTATGTCACGAACTCTAATCCGACTTTTACAAGTTCACAGATTGCTTATCAGGACACAAATTCAAGTGTTGTTACAATTACCGGCAATAACCAGCAAATCGTGCAAAATCAATCAAGTCTTCAGATAAGTTTTACTTCGGCTACGGCAAGAAATTCTGCCTCAATGAGTAGCTATCAGATTACTTTTAACGGCTCAACGACTACGAGAACTTCATCAGGAAGTATAAGCTATGGGGCCGTAAATTCAAGCAGTAATCTGACTTTGCAGATCAAAGCAATTGACTCGCGAGGAAATTCGGCAACTGCAAGTAAAACAATAATATTCCTTGCTTGGCAAACCCCACAGATTTCATACTCAATCGCAAGAGTAAACAATTTTGAAAACACAACAAATATTTTGGCAAATGTTTCAATCTCAAGCGTTAACGGCAAAAATAGTCTTCAAACCCTACAGTACCGAACAAAACAAACATCGTCTTCAACATGGAGCAGTTGGTCTTCTTTAACAAATGGAACGGCCGTACAAGCAAGCTTTGATAATGGTTTTGCGTGGAATTTTCAAATTCAAGCGCAGGATAAATTTGCAGCTTCAACTATTAATTATGTCCTAAATAAAGGCATGCCGATTATGTTTTTTGACACTAACAAGATTTCGGTTGGTGTTAATACTTTGCCGGCAAATTCAAATTCTTTTGAAACGACAAATATAGACATAAAAGGAGTATCAACATTTGAAAGCAGCGGTTATGTAGATTTTAACGGCAATATTTATGCCAATGCTCATCTTTATTTAAAATCCACTGCGGCAAACGACGTTTTAAATTTAGTTTATCCTGTAGGAGCAATTTATATGTCGGTAAGTTCCACTAATCCAAGTTCTCTTTTTGGTGGCTCCTGGAGTTTATGGGGCTCCGGAAGAGTTCCGGTCTGTGTAAATACAAGTGACTCAGATTTTAATACTGTCGAGGAAACAGGCGGTGCTAAGACTGTTACTCTTACGACTTCTCAGATGCCAAGTCATACTCACGGTCTTGCAAGGGCTCCTGCTGGAAGCGGGTATAAAGAAAGTTATGGGTATACCACAACTGCCACAAGAGAACAGACGACTTATTCGGATTCAGCGGGCAGCGGGAGCTCACATACTAATTTGCAGCCGTATATTACTTGCTATATGTGGAAAAGGACGGCTTAACAGAGTAAAGTTTAAACAAATATTTTAAACAAATATGTTGAAAGTAATTAATCTTAAATAAATGTGCCAACTATATTAACATACGATTTCATAAAAAGACAAATATTTTCTACAAAATTCAACAAACCTTTTATTTTGTTGAGTATATAAGTTACATATAGAGGCTTAGAATATAGAGACTTAAAAAACGTTTTGAATTCTTAATAATTAGCAAGGCTAAATCAATTAAATCAGAGTAAAGGTTAGTAAATAAATTTGTAATAGAGTTAATATTTTAATTAGATTCAGCGAATAAAATTCACAAATACGCTAAATAAAAGGAAGTGATGGTATGAGAACAGAACAGAACAGAACAGAACAGAACAGAACAGAACAGAACAGAACAGAACAGAACAGAACAGAACAGAACAGAACAGAACAGAACAGAACAGAACAGAACAGAACA
>JAISNY010000017.1 GCA_031275995.1 Oscillospiraceae bacterium
GACAATTCAGGAATTCCAACGCCAATGTTACGCAAGCCTGTATCATTCGGCTTATCCAGAATACGAGACCAAGCCGCGCCAACAATCTCGTCCCGTTTACACAGATATAACAAACATCGCCTTGATTGTTGAGCTAAAAATTTGAATACGATTTTAAACTTAGTTATTTATGCATAAACGTACCTATTTTAGCAACACCAAAATTTATCGCTTAGCACGCATCAGACTAGGCAACGTTAAATTAGCGACTTGTTCGGCCGCTTGCGCCGCGCTCGTAAGAGAATAATCTAACGCCGCATATCCCTGAGCCTCATTCCAAGCAGTACCTATCGTGGTGGCGGAGGGCTTTTTTTCTATTCCATTCGAATCGGTTCCCAAATTTTGGCGCCCAATTTCAACAGTAACAACCGCCTTAAGTGGTTGCCCATGAATTGAAAAACGCCCATATTCAACATCAACATTTTGTATTTTCCCGAAATACTCAATATCTCCCCATTTAAAAAGGGCGAAATAGTATTGAGTATTGCAGTATGCTATAAGTTTTTCTATGATCACTATGTTTTCTTCACAGAGGGAAACATCAGATGGAAGCATTCCTTTCATACTTCTAACTTGATATTCATCGAACACATCAAAATCTAATTTCAGACTAAGACTATTATCGTATTTGTTTTTTGGGTTTCCAAGAAGAGTAAAATCGTTGGAATCTGCCAAAAGTCCCAGTCCTTTATCCACCTCTGCAACAGAGCTTTTAACCTGTGCCATGCGTATCTCGGTGGGATTGATTTGAACAGGAAGGGTTTCAACGGCTTTAAATGTAATTGAGTTCCCGGTTATACTTCCGCTGGCTTCTGCCTCTAAGATAAAAAAGGCAGCCTTATCGATCACACTGAAGTCGTATAGTACACTGGTTCTGTAACTGCTTGTTAGCGGAGTTCCAAACCCGCCGACCACACTCGAGGCTACATTTTTGGCTGCTTGAGCTGCATCATCAAAAAAACCCAAATTAATACAACTCCCGTGTCTTTAAATAATTTTATTTATCAGATTATATAAACTAAATACGAGCTTAGAAACAATCATGACAACATCAGACAGTCTAAATATTTGACAAGATAACGTCAAGAGCGTATATTATGTAATATCTTCCAAAGACTGCAGGGGCCGCGAGGCTTAAACTTCCTGCACAGGATTGCTGGTTTTGAGTTTGTTACATCTTTGTGTAATTTCTTAGATGCCCAGTTCTGTTTTGGAATGGGTTCTAATTTTTTATTTTGGAGGTGATATTAAAGAATGCCAAGTGAGAAGATTCTTGCCAAAAAAAAGTTGTATGTCACCAATCTGGCTAAAGAAATCAAAAGTTCTCTTGTTGGAGTTTTAGTAGATTACAAAGGTATAAACGTGACTCAAGACACTGCATTACGAAAAAAAATGCGTGATTCAGGAGTTGATTACAGGGTAATAAAAAACACTTTGCTTAAACGTGCTCTTGTTTGTGCGGAAATTTGTGGACTAGAAGATGTTTTAACAGGCACTACGGCACTCGCTACAAGCAAGGTGAGTTATTCTGATGTCTCTAAGATTATTTGTGATTTTGCTAAGGGTAAAGATTTCTATAAAATCAAGGCCGGATTTGTAGAAGGTATCGTAATGAATTCCAAGGAGGCCATTAATCTAGCTAAATTGCCAACAAGAGAACAACTTATCTCGCAAGCCCTATCCGGAATGAACGCACCTATTTTAGGTTTAGTCTTGGTTTTGAATGGAATTTTGTGTTCATTTTTATTTACCATCAATGCAATCGTTGAAAAGAAAAATCAATCTGGGAATTAAAATTTTTTTTGGGGGTTTATCATGTCAGAAAAAGTTTCTAAGTTAATAGAAGATGTAAAGTTGTTGACGGTTTTGGAGCTGAGTGAATTAGTAAAGGCTTTAGAAAAAGAGTTTGGTGTTTCTGCTGCAGCACCGGTGGCGGCAGTTGCGTCAGCGCCTTCTGAATCGGATTCCGGGAGTGGAGCCGCGAAGGAAAAGACGGAGTTTTCTGTAATCCTTAAGAGCGCAGGAGAGAACAAAGTTAAAGTTATTAAAGCCGTTAAAGAAGTGACTGGTTTAAGCTTAAAAGAGGCAAAGGAGATTGTTGATTCTGCGCCTAAAGCTTTGAAAGATAATGTTTCTAAAGAGGTCGCGGAAGAAATAAAGAAAAAAATCGAAGATCTTGGCGCGCAAATTGAATTGAATTAAATTAAATTAAATGATCTTAAATGAAAGCAAAACATCCCGACGATTTACCGTCCGGGATGTTTCGATTGGATCTTGATTTAATTCCCACAAGCAAGCACTTATTTACTTAAAATATATGAGCGGAACAACCCATTTACTTACGAGCAGAACAAAATCCAACTCAACTCGACATTAAACAACTAAATTAAATCCCCACGAATAAATTCAAGTTATTTTGTCTTACTTTATTCCTATGAGGCTAATACCTCCTCTTCAACTGAAGAATCACCTTCCATTTCGTTACTACTCGATTCACTTTGGTCCGAGCAACCATTACCCTTATTCAAAAATTTTAATATCTCAGATCTCACTTCTGCATACTTTTCCTCCCTATTGTATTCCGAAGCTATCTTTTCAAACTCTTTGGCATCTATTTTGTGCTTCTCCAAAAGCAAATCAGAAACTCTTTTAATAAATTCAGGATATGAAGCAATAATTTCTTTTGCTACCGAATAAAACTTTTCTATAAACACTTCACAAATTCTATCGTCTTTTTCCTTTGTAGCCATACCTGCCACCTCAGACACAGCGTACTTTCCGATTCCAAGTTCTATTATCCTTGTGGCCTTTTTAAAATCACTCGCAGAGCCGATACTGCATTCCTCAAAGTAAACCTGTTCGCCTGCCCTACCGGCAACACAAATAATTATTTCAAAGCAAAATTCTGACTGTAATAAGCAAGACGAGCAACCCTCTCTTCTGCGGGAAAAAGTTGCTCCCGCTGCACGCGTTCTTGGCGATATTATAACTTTACTCACATCTCTACCGCTGAACCAAGCAAGAAGAGCGTGCGACGCCTCATGTATACTCGTTCGTTTAAGGTCCTCAGCCGAAGGTTCATCATCAGTTTTTTCTCCACATGATATGTCAAGGTATGACCTTTCCATGTCTTTATCTCTAATAATGGCAGATTCTCTCTTATATAATGCAATCTGTTTTGCCCCGATAATTAATTCCTTTATATGAGGAAAATCTGAATATCTAAACACTTCAACCCATGATTCAATCTCTTCTTGACTAAGTTTGTGCTTCATCTGAGAAAGTTGATAATCGAAAATTTCTCTTATCTCACTTTTCGTTTGAGGAGGAAGAATTTCACATGTTTTTGAAAATCGCCTTTTCAATCTAGTCAATTCACTTGCGTCGCTAGCCGTACATACGACTGCTAGCTTGGTGGATCTGTCCTCTTGAACAGACTCCAATAATGACATAATGGCTACCTCATTCCTGCGTTCAGAAGCGATGTTATCTATGTCTTCTATTATTATTGTTACGGGTTCCTTATTCTTCTCTGACAACTGTTTAGCCACCTCGAACGTATCACTCACAACTTCAGGATCACAGCTAACTGCGTCGAGTTTGAAGTAGTAACTACCTATTCTATTTGCAAGCGACTGTGCCGATGTACTCTTCCCCATGCCCGGTTCCCCCAACACAAGAAACGTCTTCCCAACGCGACTGTTGAACATCTCCGCACATGATCCTAAGTCTGAGTTAAGCTTCCTGTTGCCTACTATTCTTTTCTCAACTGTCTCATGCTCAGACGCCGCTTTTCTATTGAGCACCATATGCCTTATATAAGGCATATGGTCAGAAAGTGTATAACCAAAAACAAGCCCTGTCACCATCATGAATAACCCTGCCGCATATGAAAACAATTTAGCTTCCTCCATATTTAATTTTATTTCTAATTTAACTCTACTCAAACATATTTTATCATAAATATATTAATATTGCAACATCTTTTAATAGTATTGATAAACATAGATATATGGCTCTAGACTAACAAAGTGAAATTTGTTTATGATGAAGGTATGAAAAATAAATTGAACAAATACAAAATAAAAGTATCATATTAACGGCATTGAGGTCTGCTTAAGCTTTATCAAACGTCGTCTAACGAAGTTAAATGGTGTCAATCACTTAATACCTAAAAGAATGTGAATGATGATGAAAAAACTTTAATTACCAGTTTCGTTATCGCGTACAAGGTTTTTTTGTTAGTCTGGAGCCGATGGAAATTTGAATGTTTCACCTTGGTTTGACGGTATTTTATTTTACCTTAAAAATATTTTTTGGTATTATCACTTTATTGTATTGGCAATTTAAGGAGTTTAATTTAAATGTTTTGCAAAGTTTCAAGTTGTGCCGGACTTTGTTTCGGGCTTTTTAGAGCGGTAGAAAAGGTTTTTTCAGAAGGTCCTGAAAACCTTTGCTTTTTAGGCAATCTCGCACACAATCAAATTTTAATGCAAAAATTAAAAGATGCTGGAGCAGTAGTTGTCGATGATATTGCTAGTGTTCCAAAGGGTTCCAAAGTTGTTATAAGAGCACACGGAGAAAAAAGGGATGTTATTGAAAATATAAAATTTCTCGGTTTCGACATAATAGACTTAACGTGCCCCAAGGTGAAATTTATTCATAAAATAGTTAGTGAAGCGGAGTCGCTTGGTAAAACGATAATAGTCATTGGAGACTCTAAGCATCCGGAAGTTGCCGGAATTGTTGGGTGGTGCCATAGATCATTTGTTGTTGGCGATATAGAAGACGCCTTTAAAAAACTTAGAATTTTTAAGCTTTTGAGCGGTGGATTTTGTGTTGTATCTCAGACTACTTTTGGAAGAAAGCATTTTGAAAGTATTTTTGATTTTCTAAAAAAAAATTTGAAGGAGGTTGAAGTCAAAGATACCACATGCCAAGATTCAGAAATACGGCGTACAGAACTTGAAAAGGAATCCCAGGTTTACGACCTTATCGTTGTAGTTGGCAATAGTCTCAGTTCCAATTCTTCAAAATTGTTCGAGACTGCGCGCGGGATATGTAAGAATTCTATTCATGTTGAAAGGCCTTCGGAATTACCGGTGGGGCTAAAAAGATATGAAAGTGTTTTTATTACTGGGAGCGCTTCCACTATGAAAGAAACTGTGGAAGAAGTTAAAGAATCTATTTTGAATTTATGGAATCTTTAATGCTTTTTGTTTAAATTTAATCGGTTTTTAAGACTAAAGATTTAAAAATTTAGAACGTTAAACTAACTTACAACTTAGTTTTTTAGTGTTTAAATTTCCGGTTTAGTTCTATAGTTAAATTTTATTGAGAGCCAAAAGGTCGGGTCGAAGTTTTTTTGTTTTTTCATAGCTTTGTAAAAGCTTCCAGTGATTAATTTTTTCATGGTCGCCTGAGAGTAAAATCTCAGGCACTCTTTTTCCGCGCCAAATTTCGGGTCTGGTATATTGAGGATGCTCGAGATATCCGTTGTAATGGCTTTCATTCTCAAAACTAGATTTGCAAGAAAGAGTGCCTGGCATCATGCGCATAATGCAGTCTACGAGCACCAAAGCAGGCAGTTCGCCGCCACTTACAACGTAATCTCCGATTGAAATTTCTTTATTCACAATTGTTTCTATCACCCGTTCATCGATTCCTTCGTATCTTCCGCATAAAATCGCTAAATGTTTATGATTCAATAAATTTTTGGCCAAACCTTGAGTTAAGTTTTCGCCTTTTGCAGACATGTAAATTAAGTAAGGCTTTGCTCCTCTTAGACGAAATATATGTTCAAAAGCAAGAAAAATTGGTTCCGCTTGCATAATCATTCCGCTGCCTCCTCCGTAGGGAGCGTCGTCTACGCGTCGATGCTTGTCTTTTGAAAAATCTCTTATTTGATGACATTTAAAATCGATAATCCCATTTTTTATACCTCGCCCGACGACCCCGGTGAGAGTTATCATCTCACACATTGATGGGAATAGTGTTAATACGTCAATTGTTTCAAGCATTTTCGATACCATTAATGTGAATATTTTGAAGAATTCCAAGCCCTATGAAAAGCGAAATTACGGAAGAGCCGCCTGCGCTGAAAAATGGGAGTGTAACACCAACAACAGGTATTAAACTCAAACACATACCCAAATTTAAAAAAGTTTGTGCCATTACAAGACCTATGAACCCGAAACAGATGTAAGCTCCGCAAGAATCGATTGACTTTTTGGCAATTTTCGCAGAGCGCCAAACCAATGCGGAAATTAACAGCAAAATCAATATACACCCGACAAAACCAAGCTCTTCGCCTGCAACGGAAAATATAAAATCACTTTCCTGAATTGGTACCATACTGTTTCCGGACCTATCGCCTTTGAAAAGTCCTTTCCCAAAAAAACCTCCCGAACCAATCGAAAGTTTGCCTTGAATCTGCTGATAACCCATGTTAAGAGGGTCCGATTCAGGGTTAAGCTGATTAAGAATGCGGTTTCTTTGATAAGGAGCAAGAGCATACTGCCACAATACCGGAGTAACCATCAAAAAGGCGACAAAAATTCCTAAAAGTAACTTCCAGTCCGCTCCGGCCATAAAAATCATCACGAGCGCTATCAAAATAAAAATCATAGCAGCGCCGTCATCGCCTTGTATATGAGTAAGCGAAACAGGTACGAGTAAATGGGCCGCTAGCCACGCTAAAGTTTGAGGTTCATTTTTTATTAAGCTCTTATGTGAATTTTCTAAATGTTTTGCAAACGTAATTATGAATCCAATTTTGATAAGTTCAGAAGGTTGAAAAGTGAAATTTCCCATAACTCGTATCCATGCGCGTGCGTTAACACCAGAAACCCCAACTATGCTTATTCCGAAAAACATCGTATAAGCCATTAAAATTATGCAAACTATTCCTATTGCTTTCCAATGCTCGGCTATTTTTCTGTAATCCAAAAATTCAATCAGGGACATCAAACTTATTCCCACGAAAATGGCAATTAACTGAGAAACAAAAATGTTAAGCTCAGAAGAACGTGATGCGCTTATGATGAGAATTAAACCATAAAAAGAAAGTAAAAAAGTTATGATCAATAAAAGCTTGTCAATTTTTTTAATTTTTTCTATAAAGTTTAAGAATCTTATCGTTAAAATCACCCGCTGATTTGAGATCAAGGGCAAACATCATCATGAAGAATGCCTTCACATGCAGATTATAATTGAATAAAATGGTTTTATCAACGAAAAATTAATTAATATCAGGTGGAATTAAAAATGAGCAAGCTCAAAGCCGGAATTCTTGGTGCTACCGGCATGGTGGGGCAACGGTTTGTGCAGTTGTTGCTTAAGCATCCTTGGTTTGAAATCTCGGTTCTTGCTGCAAGCAAGAGGTCTGCGGGAAAAACATTTGAAGATGCAATTGAAGGGAAAAAATTTCTTAAAAACGAAGCGGTTCCGGAGTCGGTTTGGCAAAAAAAAATCTTAGACATTGAAAGAGATGCGAAAAAAATCGTTTCGCAATGTGATTTTGTGTTTTGCGCAGTTGAAATGCCAAAAGAAGGAATTAAAAATCTTGAAGATTATTACGCCAAACTTGAGTGTCCGGTTATTTCTAACAACAGTGCGCACCGGTTCACTTCCGACGTACCTATGGTTATTCCTGAAATTAATCCGGAGCACATAAAAGTTATAGAATTTCAAAAAAAGCGTTTGGGTACTAAGCGTGGTTTTGTTGCCGTTAAACCAAATTGTTCTTTACAGTGTTTTTTGCCTGCGCTCCACCCCTTGAAGGAGTTCGGAATTGAATCTTTGGTCGTTTGTACTTATCAATCTATCTCTGGTGCGGGTAAAACAATGAGTAGTTTCCCTCAAATCATTGATAATGTGATCCCATTTATCAAAGCCGAAGAAGAAAAGACGGAACTTGAGCCTTTAAAAATTTGGGGAAAGATTTTGCAAGGTAAGATTGTTTCTTCAGATTTACCCAAGATAAGCGCGCAATGCTCACGTGTTCCGGTTAGCGACGGTCATATGGCTGTAGTTTTTGCAAATTTCAGCAAAGAGATTCCTCTTGAAGAAGTAATTTACCGCTGGGATAACTTCAATTATGAAAGGCTTCCTAGTTCTCCGAAGAAGTTGATTATGTATCTATCCGAAGAGGATCGCCCTCAGACCAATCTTGACAGAGACAGAGATTCGGGGATGGGCGTAACAGTAGGAAGGCTCAGGAGAGATTCGCAGTTTTGCATAAAATTTGTGTGTGTTTCGCACAACACTTTGCGCGGAGCGGCGGGAGGCTCCGTTCTTTTAGCGGAACTTCTTACTAAATATGGGTTTTTGTAAGATTAATTGTTGTGAAAGAGTTCTAAATCCTTTAAATAACCGACAACAGAAGGCATTCGTATGATTCTTAATTTAATTTTTAGATCCACAATCTACTAAAGAAAATATTATCTTACATATTTTTTCAGCCGCACAAGGAGTAAAATTTTTTTTCATATTATCAGAGTGATTTTTTAAAAGTGTTTCGTTTTCAAGAATTTTTTCAATTTCTGATTCAAGGGCCTCCGAGTTTAAATTTTTTTCTTCTATCACACGGCATGCACTGGTTTTTGCGAGTGAAACAGCGTTAAAATATTGATGATTTGCAGCTACGTAGGGGGAAGGAATCAATATTGCAGGTTTGCCTGCGGCCGCAAGTTCGGAAATAGTCATAGCGCCCGCTCTAGAAATTACAAGGTCAGCTACCGACATGCAAATATCCATGTTAGTTATGTAATCTCTTATTAAGATGCGTTCCTTTTCATGGGCGACTTCGCTTTTTTCAAGTTTTTCAAGAAAATTACTGTTAAACTTTCCATATGAATGAATGTGGTTATATTTCCTTTGACCCATAATTTCAAGTATAGTGTTGTTTATTGCCTTTGCACCGAGACTTCCACCAAAAGAAAGAATAATTTTTTTCTCATTTTTAAATAAATTTTTGTTCTTTTCACGCAAAATTTTAAGAGCTTTATCGCGCGGAAAAATCTTAACATCGCCCAGAGGATTACCTGTAAATATCATAGCGGTTTTTCTGGGAAAATACTTATGAGCGTCCTTGCTACCAAGCATTACGACTTCAGATTTTTTTGCTAAAAGCTTCGTGGTCAACCCTGGGAACGCATTTTGTTCGTGAATTGCAAATTTTATTCCCATTTTTCCTGCCTGCCTTAGAAAAGGCCCGCTTACATATCCGCCCGTCCCTATACAGATGTCTGGAGCAAAATGTTTAATTATCTTTTTTGATTCATACTGCGATGTTAATATCCTAATAACTGAAAAAATATTTTTCTTTATGGACGAAAAGCTTATATTTCTGCAAAACCCCGAGACAGTAATTCCCCTAAATTGAAATCCCGCTTTTTTCACCAGTGCCTCTTCTAATCCTCCTTTTGCGCCTACGTATAAAATTTCTGAGTCTGGTCTTAATTTTTTCAGGCAATTTGCTATATTAATAGCGGGGTTTATATGTCCTGATGTTCCCCCGCCTACGAAAATGACTTTCAAATAAATCCTCCTCATAAAAGATGTTATTGACAGTTTAACGTTGTTATGATAGAAGCAAAAGAGCGTGTGACGGATGATTTTGTATTTTGATTTATTTTTTAGAAATGGGTTTATTTATTTGTTTACATTTTGTTTAATGTAAAAATTTATTTTGAAGTTTTGTTGTTTAACTTTTTGGTTGGAGGTTGTTATGGCTTTTACTGCACAGGACGTTAAAAATTTGCGTGAAAAAACAGGCTGTGGGATGATGGAATGCAAAAATGCACTTGTGTGTTCTGGCGGAGATTTTGAAGCGGCAATTGATTTTTTAAGGGAACGTGGCCTTGCTGCAGCTTCGAAAAAATCCGGAAGGGTAGCCTCAGAAGGAATGGCTTTTGCTAAAGTTAGCTTGCTTGGTAATGTTGGAGCTATCATAGAGGTAAATTCCGAAACTGATTTTGTTGCCTGCAACAAGGATTTTCAGAATTTTGTTTATACATGTGCTGATTCTGTGATTGAATCTGCTCCAGAAAATATTGAGGCTTTATTAAAGGTCAAAGTCGATTCAAAAGACACCATCGGAAGCATCCTTGAAAGCAAAATTTTGACTATGGGGGAAAACATTAAAATTCGCCGTTTTGAGCGTTTAGAAGGTCTTGTTTCAACTTATGTGCACGCTGGAGGTAAAATTGCCGTCGCCGTTCAGTTTTCGGGCGATGTTTCTTTGAGTGAAAATATTGAGTTTAAAAATATGGCCAGAGATGTTGCTATGCAGATTGCAGCTGCGAACCCTCGTTATGTCAGTTCAGGTTCAGTGGACTCTGAGATTTTGGAGCATGAAAAGAAAATTCTTAAAGAACAAGCTATTAACAGTGGCAAAACAGGACCCATTGCTGAAAAAATTGTTTCCGGTAAAATGGGTAAATTTTATAAAGATGTTTGTCTTTTAGAGCAACCTTTTGTCAAGGATACATCGATTACGGTTTTTGATTATATACAGGGTGTGGCTAAGCGTTTAGGTGAAAACTTAGGTGTTTTAAAATTTTTTAGGTTTGAGCGTGGTGAAGGTTTAGAAAAACGTGAGGAAAATTTTGCAGAAGAAGTGGCGAAAGTCAGAGGGAAAAACTAGTTTATTTTTTAAACTTTGTGACGATGTTTCATTGTAAAAGAAGGAATTTTTTAATATGGCTTACACAAGAGAAGTAATGGATCATTTTTTAAATCCCCGAAATTCCGGTGAAATCGAAGATGCCGACGGTATTGGTGAGGTGGGGAATCCTCGTTGCGGCGATGTTATGAAGATATACATTAAGGTTGAATCGGGAAGAATTTCCGATATTAAATTTAAAACTTTCGGATGTGCGGCGGCTATTGCTACGAGTTCCGTAGCCACAGAGATGGTTAAGGGAAAATCGCTGGAAGAAGCTTTGAAATTGAACAACAGAGATGTAGTTTCTGCGCTGGGTGGGCTTCCTGACATAAAGCTTCATTGTTCGTTGCTCGCCGAACAGGCGTTTAAGTCTGCTGTTTTTGATTATTATAAAAGGCGTGGACCCTGAACCAATTATGGGTTCAGTTAATTTTTTTTATCCTCCGGCGGAGTAGTTTCGGGGGTTTTGTTTGCTTTTGAATTTAATTTTTGTTCTTAAAAAGGGATGCATAACATTAAAGGTTTTTATAGCATAAAAAGGGCTATATGGTCATATTCCGTAAATTTTGTTAAAGCTTGAATTCTAAGAGAAAACGGCGGTTTTTTGTTTTCGATTCTTTGAAGAGTTGACAGCATTCATGAAATTGTTTACAATTCAGTTCAGTGTTCATTGATTCAGATGCTATTAGTAAATGTGGCGGACGAGCCTTAGGTTGCAGTAATCTATAAAGATCAAGGCAATGGTGAATTTATTTAGGTGGTGATAGTAATGGTGGATCAGAAGACAAGAAGAAAGATTACGGAAGATTTCGAAGCAATTTTAGGCAGTGAAAGAGGGGCCGAAAAGGTTTCGGCTGCGAGAGGTATCCCTGATATGTATGACATCTGTACGAGTTACGGGGGGGGTTATACTTTGGAGCAGTTCGAGCAGTTCGTCTCAGAGTGTGTCAGTCAGGTTGCGGCTGCGGATCAAGAAGACATAGTAAATGCTGTAGGAGCTGGAGGAAATATGGGAAGAAATGTGACTAAAATACTGTCTAGTACTTTAGCAGCAATAGCCGGTTTAGCGCCGGTGTTGGGAGGTATGAATAAGGCCGGTGCGCTAGATAGCGGGTCGGTAGTTTCGGAAAGAAGAGTGGATACAAAACCAGGAAGTAAGGCAGAAGGCTCTGTGCTTAGCGCGCTTGGTAAAAGAGTTAAGGAGAATCGAGCGGCGATTGTTGCCGTTACCGCTGCCACTGCCGCTGCCGCTGGCTCTATTGCCCTTAATGTCGGCCAGTACGTCCATGGTAAAGAGTCGATCGACGAATTAAATAGGGAGCTTTCTTCAGAAAGGCAGGAATCTTCCGTATTGCGTGAACGTCTTAATCAGCTTGAACGGGTTGGTCGTGTCAATAGCGCTGAAGCAGATGATTTGCGGCTTAGAATTCGTGAGTCGGAAGCAATAATTGAAAATGCTAAGAGAATGCTTGGTACTGATTTGAGGGAAAATGATCCTTCCTTGATTCTGGCAGCATTGAATCGTTATTCGGAAACCATTAAGGTTGCTACTAGTGTTGGTAATCTTCGTGATATATGCAATACTCTCTCTGCTTATATGCGTTCCAATCGTGATTTAATTTTTGGTTCAACGTCAGGGACAGGGGGGGACATGCCGGCTGCCATAGCTGCGAAGAAGCTTGCTGGAGAGCTAAGGAGTTCGTCTCATTTCTCCGGTACTGATAGTGTTATGGGTGAAGCGGCTCAGCTCTGTGAGGGTGAGAAAATAGAAGGGGCCTTTGTTTCGCGAGATGAGAAGGCGGCTGATAGTTTTGCTGATAGTCTCAAAGGTGTTTTATCATCAGAAAGTAGGAGTGTTCTTAGTGAAAGAAAACGTTTGGTTGTTGATGGAATTTTAGCCGGTGCTCGAACAGTGGCAGAGGCTCGTTCCACTTTGAAAAGCTTGGCTGGGGATGCGACGGATAGTAGTATTCTTAAAGATAAATTAGAGCCAATAATTTCACATCGACTGAAAGATTCTGTTTTCCGCGATGGTCGTTCTTCTGAGGATATTGAGTTACTTTTTACAGTATGGGCAGCTTCATTCAGGGCTGAATTGATTAAGGAAGGATTATCTGAAAAATTCGACGGGGCTTGTAAGAAATGTCATGTTGTGGGTTTCGATATGTTACCAGATTCTGTTTTTGAATTTGCTCATCCTTCGGATGGAAAAAATCGAAGATTGGTTTATAGGGATAATAATTCTAACGAAGCACTTGCCGCCGCAATACATTCGTCCAGCGTTAATGCATTTTTGTACGGATACAGAAGCCACCACTTCGGAAGCGCTATTGTCGTACCGGATGTATTTGCAGAATCTGATTACCGAACCAAGGGGAAAGCACTGGATGGTATAGGCCAAAAGGTTTTTGGGCATGTTCTTGGTACAATTAAGGGTACACTTGAAGTTGCAGTTAAAGTTTAAGTTTTTGTTATTTTGAAGAACCACTCAAAAATTTTTGGGTGGTTTTTTGTTTTTATAACAACTTAAATTATTTTATAAATGAGAAATAACCTAAAATAATATGCAAGTTAAAATATTAATATTCTATTTTAAAAAAAATTGTTTTCTGATATTTTTCGACATAAATTATTTAAAATACACTTCAGAATAAAAATGTTTCGGAGGCGAAGAAGTGTGAAGTGTTCAGTTTATGCCGATATTTTGATAGTCATAAATCTTTTTGTTAATTATTTTTTGCTTCTCGCAACAGCTAAAATTCTTTACATTAAAGCAAGCCGGAAAAAAATTATTTTAGGTTCTGCAGTTGGTGCTATTTATTCGCTTTATATATTTTTGCCCGAGTCAAATTTTATTATTTCTTTTTTAATAAAAATTCTAATGGCGCTTACTATCGTAATTACTGTATTCGGTTTAAAAAATAAAAAGATTTTAATTAAATCTTTTGTTTGTTTTTTATTGGTTAGTTTTGCATTTTCGGGAATTAACTTTGCGATGTGGCTTATCTTTAAGCCTCGCGGGATGCTCGTTAGAAATGGAGTTGTTTATTTTGGCATTTCTCCTGTAGTTTTGATCATTTCGACTGTGGTTTCTTATATTATCCTTAAGGTTATGAACCGTATCATTGGCAAGAATTCCCAAAAACAAGATTTTTGCCGGATATTTGTAGGAATTGCCGAAAAGGTTGTTTCATTTGATGCACGCATCGATACGGGTAACAATCTCAAGGAACCGTTTTCTAATTTACCAGTAATTGTTGCACGTCAAAGCATTTTAGAAAAGATTCTTCCGATTAACGTTGGAATTGTTTATGATTCAGAAAAAAAATTTGATTCAGTTTGCAAGGCACTGGGGCGTAACATACGGTTAATACCCTTTAACACTGTTTCTGGCTGTGGAGTTTTATGCGCGTTTAAGCCCGACTTACTCATTGTTGAAACTCCTGGTGGAAAACTCAAGCGCGAAGGTTTTGTAGCTGTTTGCCCTAACGAACACATGATAAACGATTCTGCTATCGTCGGGAAGCTAATAATAGATTAGGGGGAAATTCTTTGTGATTTTCAGTAAATTTTTTAGTTTAATAAAATTTAAATCAGAAAGAATATTGCTCTTTTTAAAATTATGGTTTTTAAGAGCTACTCGTTCTGATGTTTTTTATATAAATGGGCCAGAGATTTTACCTCCTCCGCTTTCTAAAGATGAAGAAGAAAAGGTTATGGCGCGGATTGTTTCCGGGGATCTAAAAAATAGAGAAATTTTAATCACTCACAACTTGCGTTTAGTTGTTTACATAGCAAAAAAATTTGAATGTACTTGCCCGAATATGGAAGATTTGATATCTATCGGAACAATAGGGTTAATAAAAGCAGTTAATACTTTTTGTCCTGAAAAAAATATAAAACTTGCTACTTATGCTTCTAGGTGTATAGAAAACGAGATTCTTATGCATCTTAGAAAGACTTCTCAGCTTAAAAACGAAACCTCGATAGATGAACCTCTTAATACAGATTGGGATGGCAACGAATTGTTGCTTTCAGACGTTTTAGGAAGTGAATCTGATGTAGTTAATTCAAAACTGGAACGAGAAAATGAAAATGAACTTTTATTGCAAATGGTAAAAAATCTCTGCGAAAGAGAAAGAACTATAATGAAAATGAGATTCGGATTATTTGGCAGCAACGAACTTACACAAAAAGAAGTTGCGGATGTGCTTGGGATCTCGCAATCTTACATATCAAGAATTGAAAAGCGTATAATAAAAAAGTTGAAAAAGGAATTTGAAAAAGTATGTTAGCGGGTTATTTAACCAAAAATTAAGAATTATATTTTACAGTCTTATATATCAAAAGTTTGAAAATTTATAAAAAGAAGAATGAAAGATATTGAATCGGATGGTTAATGAACAATAAAAATTATAATTAAAAATCTTATATATCAATAATTAGAAGTTATATAATCGGAAGACCTAAAAAAACTAAAAAAATTGTTGACTGCAAATTTGAAAATGGTAAAATTTAACTTGGTGGTTTTATTTTTTTGATTGCTTTTATCCAAAGGGAGTGGGGAGTGTGGAAGTTAGAGATGCAACTATTGAGAATGAGCTTGGCTTATTTGCTCGTCCGGCGACTTTTTTTATTCAAAAAGCAAATGAGTTTAAATCTACTGTCTGGGTGGATTTCAAAAGTAAGAGGGTTAACGCCAAAAGTCTTTTAGGGGTTCTTTCATTGGCTGTGGGTAAAGGCGACACGATAAAAATTGTTGCCGAAGGTCCCGATGAAAAAGAGGCGGTTGAATCGATTGTAAAAATTATTGATAATTACTTTGCCGACTATGAACAAAAGGAAGAAGATAGCAACGAGACGAGTTGAAAACCTTGTTCTCGAACCGGATTATGTGTCTTTACAGGATTGGTTATTTTTATAAATTCTAAAGAATTTTTAAAATTTTCAATAGGGGCGCTGTGAGTTGGTCAAAATTTATAGCAGTTTTTGTTGTATTATGCGTTCCGTTGTAGATAAATGAAATGGAATTATTGATTATTTAATTTATAAGTTTTTTTGGAAGATTCTTAATGTTAACAATTGCCGGCTCTGGAAGTCCATAAGAAGCTTGGGCACTGCCAGAGTGGTTGGGTGTGTTGTCTTTAAATTTAATTTCATAAAAAGCAAAACAAAATTAGAAATCGTTTAAATAATTTTTCGATCAAAAATATGTTTTTTGGCAAAATATGCCAAATAATGATATAAAAATGATTACTATTTCGACAGTAGAGGCATGAGTTTTCCCAACAACCAGATTTTTTAAAAAAATAATATATAATTCCAAAACATCGAATTTTTCTTATTTTGCCTTGCTTGACCCAATTAATCATCGAAATATGACTCATTTTAAGTAATCTTTCGATTCTTCTGAATTCAATTTCCTCAAGATTATCTGATTGCTTCGTGTTTTATGGATTCAGAATAACCTTTGTATTTACACATCTAAATTTTAGTTTTTGCACAAATATCTGTGTTTATTACTCATAATATCCGTTTTTTACTTAGATATTTTGTGCATGTTTTTCTTACATTTCTTATTTTTATTTTGTATATAATATTTTTGAAATACTATATTGACCTATTGCTTCGCTCATTTAGATACGCTATTAATTCAAGTATGAATAAAAATCAAGAAAACTCAAAGAATATTGATAAACTTTGAGGTGATGTTTCTATAAAATATATCAACGATAAATGTTTTTTTATAATTGCATCTTTATTTGCCGGTTTATGCAACGGTATTTTTGGTGCGGGCGGCGGTCTGATTATTACACCGATAATGGTAAAATCCGGATTAACACGGCAACAAGCGCATGCGAATTCAGTTTCTGTTTTGCTTGCTTTATGCATAACAAGTTCTGTTGTATGTTTGAACAAAAATTTGATTAAAATCAATGAAGTATTGCCACTTTTATTTTATGGGATACTCGGAGCGGTTTTGGGTACATACGTCGTTTACAAAATAAATCAAGTTGCATTGCGCAGAATTTTTGCAATTTTTTGCATTATAGCCGCAATTCAAATGGTTTTTAGATGAATTTTTTACTCAATGCTATTTTCGGAACAATTGCCGGAGTAACAGGCGCGATGGGGCTGGGTGGCGGCGCAATATTAATAATTTATCTCACGGTAATATTAGGAATAAATCAAGTAAAAGCACAGAGTATAAACTTGATTTTTTTCATCCCTATTGCACTGATTTCAACGTTAATCTATTCGCAAAAAAAAATGCTAAAATGGAATTTAATATTAAGAGCGTGTATCCCAGGCATAGCGGGTTCAATCTTAGGTTCATTTATTTTGCAAAAAATTGATCCATATTTATTGCGCAAAGCATTCGGAATATCTCTACTCGTTCTTGGGCTC
Source organism: Oscillospiraceae bacterium (assembly GCA_031275995.1). Taxonomy (GTDB): domain Bacteria; phylum Bacillota; class Clostridia; order Oscillospirales; family Acutalibacteraceae; genus Improbicoccus. The sequence goes on from JAISNY010000017.1 coordinate 17,117, forward strand.
GAATTGCTTTTCAATGTCTATGAAAAGATTAAAAAAAAATGAACTTAAATTATTATTGATTAATTTATTTCCCCACGCAAAATTTTGAAAAGATAGAATCAATAACCGCTTCATTAACATTTTCTCCTGAAAATTGGTTTAGAATCTTTAAAGCCTCATTTAAATTCTCAGCCACCAAATCCAAATAAGACTTACATGAAATCGCATTTTTCAGTGCTTCAGAAACGCGCCTTAAAATATCAAATTGGCGCTCGCTTGTTATTATTAAACTTTCAGATTCCAAACCTGTAAAATTCACAAAATCGTAAACAGCAGATTTTAATTCTTTTAAACCATATCCAATATTGGCAGACATTTTAACTATTTGTTTAGAAAATTTCAAAACTTCATTAAATGCATGTTCAGAAATAGCCGATTCAAGGTCGCACTTATTAAATATTGCAATTATTTTTTCTTTATTAAATTTTTTCAAAAGCTCCAATTCAGAATTTGTGATGTTTCGTGACGAATCGAACAGCATAAATATAAGTTCCGCAGTGTTTGCAATTTCGAGTGCCTTTTTCTTGCCCAGATTTTCAATGATTTCACTCGTTTCTCTGATCCCCGCAGTATCAATTAAATTTAGCTCAATATCCCCTATCAACACCTTTTCTTCAATCAAATCTCGAGTAGTTCCCGGAATTTCGGTGACAATAGATTTTTCACGCTGTGACAACAAGTTCATCAATGTAGACTTACCTACATTAGTGCTGCCTATAATGACCGCTTTTAAACCATGTTTTATTACGCTGCCAATCGAATAACTATTTATAAGTTTCGACACTTTCGAATCAGTATCAATAATTTTTTCTTTTACAAATTCTTGGTCGATGTCTTGATCAGGGAAATCGATTCCAGCGCTGGCCATGGTATAAACATCTGTGATAAAGGATTTTATTTCATTAATTTTTTTACCCATAGTTCCGTCGAAGGCGGAAAAACTTATTTTTCTAGAAATTTCAGAATTCGAAGCGATAAGATCCATTATAGATTCAGCCTTTTCAAGACTTATTTTACCATTCAAAAAAGCACGCTTACTAAATTCTCCGGGGTCAGCAAATTTCGCACCCGCTTCAAGGACCGAACGTAGCAAACATCTAGTAAGAAAGATTCCTCCATGACACGAAATTTCCACAACATCTTCGCCAGTATAACTCTTTGGAGCACGAAAAACAGTAGCAACAGCTTCATCTAAGTAATCTCCGTCACAAACTACAGTACCATATTTTGCTCTATAACCCAGGAGTCCACTAAGCTTTTCCCCATCGGCCGCCTGAAAAACCGAATCGGCAATTTTTATAGCACAACCCCCAGAGACCCTCACTAAACCTATACTGCCAACTCCTATAGGAGTTGAGATAGCTGCAATGGTTTCCATAAATACCCCTCATGCTGCGCAACTTAGCGCGTCTCCCGGGGAAGCGCCCGGCATCAACACTTAATGCTGCTCGGTTTCCCGTCTGACATGGTTCGCATATCACCGCCGCTACCAGAAGACGCGCTAAATCGCACAACCGGAACCTTCATTGTAGTTTAAGGTGTAAAATTTGTAAATAAAAAACACAGTAATTGTTTAAAAATATTTTTAAATGTACCTCTTTAAGAATTTATTTGAATATTTCGCTCGCGTTTATTATTATTGACATATGTTGGTTATGGATCAAAGCTAATACTGATTTTACAAATGAGTCGTAAGTTATGAAGATAAAAAAAAGGCTTGACGTGATGGTTCATTTACGCGGATTAGCACAAAGCAGAGAGCAAGCTAGTGCTATTATTATCAGCGGGAACGTTTTCGTTGACGGTCAGCGGGCAGATAAACCTGGAGAGCAATGCAGACAAGATTGTTTAATAGAGATTAAAAGCAATCCAAAATATGTAAGTCGCGGTGGTTTGAAGCTTGAAAAAGCAATTGAAACTTTTGGTATAAATTTGCAAAACCTTGTTGCAGTCGATGTGGGCGCCTCAACGGGCGGGTTCACCGACTGTATGCTCAAGTATGGATGTGTAAAAGTTTATGCAATAGATGTAGGTTATGGGCAGCTTGCCTGGAATTTACGTCAAGATAGCAGGGTAATTAATTTGGAACGTAACAATATAAGATTTTTGGATAAAAATTTGATTAGGGATCCAATTAATTTTTTTACGGTGGATGTTTCATTTATTTCGCTTTGTTTAGCTTTATCAAGCCTTAATAAAATAATCATCGGAAATGATGTTAGAGATGTGTCGGGAGTTTGCTTGATTAAACCTCAATTTGAGGCCGGAAAAGGGAAAGTTGGAAAAAATGGAGTAATAAGAGATGCTAAAACTAGGGTTGAAACAATCGAAAAAGTGATCTGTTTTTGTCTTGATAATGGTTTTACTGTTAAAGCTTTGGATTTTTCGCCAATCCGTGGACCAAAAGGAAATATAGAATTTTTAATTTACCTAATAAAAACCAAAAGTCCTTGTGTTTTATTGGAATCAAGTCCCCAAGAAGTTGAAGAGTTGGCCCGAAAATTTTTTGGCCAGTGAGTAAAAGATCTGTTTCAGTTAAAACTCTGAAAAATAAAACATTTACATTAAATTAAACTTAGAGTCCCCGAAAAAATTCTAAATTCCCCTAAAAACCAAAGCCAAAAAGCCTGTTGCAGTCTTTAGATGTAAAATAAAAAATCTTTTGATTGGAACAAATCAATCGCTGAAATTAAATTCCTCTTATATTTTTTATAATATCATCTACAATATTTTTTAGTTTAAGATCTTTTTTAACATTTTTTTCCATCTGAGAAATTGCATAAACAACTGTAGAATGATCTCTTCCTCCGAATTCCTCGCCAATCGAAGCTAAACCCATCTGAGTTATTTCACGAGTTACATAAATCGAAACTTGGCGTGCCAAAGAAATAGAAGCCATACGCTTTGATGAGCGTATATCCTCAGCACTGACACTATAAGTACGTGCGACCTCATCTATGATTTTTTTAATAGTCAGCGGAGGAGGGACGTCATTATTAAGAATATCAGAAATCGCCGATTGAGCAGACTGAATAGTAACTCCTTCTCCTCCGAGTAACCACCTCGCCCTGATTTTCTTAACGGTACCTTCCAGCTGACGAATATTAGACTTAAGCTTTTTCGCAATAAATTCACACACATCGTCAGGGACATCAATATCAAGACTCTCGGCTTTACGTTTTATTATAGCTACTCTGGTTTCAAAATCTGGAGGCTGAATATCACAAATCAACCCCCATTCAAAACGCGTACGAAGCCTATCTTCAAGAGTCTTGATTTCCTTAGGTGGACGGTCAGAAGTTAAAACGATCTGTTTTCTGGATTCATATAAATTATTGAACGTATGAAAAAATTCCTCTTGAGTTGAATCTTTACCAGCTATGAATTGTATGTCGTCTACAAGAAAAAGGTCGGTTCTTCTATATTTTTGATGGAATTCAATTGTGGAATTTCTTCTTATTGATTCAATCAATTCGTTGGCGAATTCGTCACCCTTTATGTAAATCGCGTTTAATTCCGGATAATTAATTTTAACGTCATTTCTTATTGCATAAAGGAGATGAGTTTTCCCAAGACCCGAATTACCATATATAAAAAGAGGATTATAAGCATCAGCCGGATTAGCCGCAACAGCCTGAGCCGCCGCATGAGCGAATTTATTGGAGGACCCTACAATATAAGTTGAAAAAGAAAAATCATAGAAAAAATCCCGAGTAACTTTTGGAGATTCAACCTTTTGAGGGCATTGAGTAACAATATTTATACCGATTTTAGAACCGAAAACATCATGAAAGGCTTGAATGAGCAGATCGCTATAGCATTTCTCGATAGTTTTTTTATAAAACTCATTAGGCAACGAAACAACAGCCTCGCCGTGTTCAAAATCAAGCTCTATAGGGTTTATCTTGGCAATCCAGGTTTTATAGGCAACGTCAGTCACTCGAGCTTTACAAAATTCAAGAATCAAACCCCAAGCCTGGTTAAATGATTCCATATTCCTCCCAGTAAATTTTCTAATGGAGATTGTAGACATAAAAAAATATAAATACAAGCGTTAACATACAGAGAATTCCTAAAATATTTATTATTTCGTTGTTGCTCACATTTTGGAAATGTGATACAATAAAGGCTGTTTATTTTGTCTGGTTGGTGAAAATATTTGATTGAGCTTGAGAACCTTAACAACCAGAGCATTGGCGATATGCTAATGGAATCCAAAAACAAAATAGAATACCTTAATTCCGATTGGTCTTATCATGGAGAGTCCGACCCCGGGATAACTTTGGTTGAGCTTTTTGTGTGGCTTAAATCGGTTCAGCACGATTACATTAGCAGCGTTTCTCCCATGGTCGGAATTAAATTTTTAAATCTTTTAGGGATAGAGCTGCAAAAAAACAGGGGTTCTCGTGTTTTAATTGAAGTTTTTGGTGTCGCTGAAGACATTAATGTTCCTAAGCGAACAAAGTGGATGTCACAGGAATTAATCTTCGAAAACCCTGAACGTGTTTGTTTAACAAGTGCCGAAATTCTAAGCGTTAAATTTGAGAACCCTGAATTTGAAATTGAGGAAGATTATTACAGGTTTAACGGAGTAAAAAAATTTTTCCTGTTTGGGAAAAATCTCTCACAAAATTTTATTTCTGAAAACGACACCGTAGTTAATGAAAATTTAAATGTTCGTGAATTTGAAATTAGGTTCGACAAAGCACTCCCGAAAGGCAAAACGATGAATCTTTACTTCGAAGTTTTTTTGGAATCCGGATTTAAACGTAATCCAGTAAGCAAAGAATTTGAACCTATAGCTAAAATTTCATGGGAATATTACGGAATTGAAAACAAGCGAACAGGATGGCAAAAATTGGGGGTTTCCGATTCTACGAATAATTTCTTGTTCTCAGGCGTCGTACGCCTTACTATAAACGGTGAAATGCTTCCTGTTAACGGTTTTTTTTGTGTTAGAATTAGGCTTTTAGAATCGGATTATGATTTCCCTCCACAAGTTACCAAAATAACTCCAAATATTTTCGAAGTAGTCCAAGAAGATACTCATTGCGAAAGTGTCATAATAAAAAAAAGAGATATGGTTAAAATTAAGCACGAGAAGAAAAACAAAAGAGTTAAATATATAAGTAAAAATGTCGCTTTGAGTACACACCTTTCTCTTTATGGCGAGAGCGATCTGTATATTAAACATCCAAGCGGAGGCTGGGTTGAAGAAACTGGATTTAATATTCAAAAAGACACACAAAAAGGCGTTGCGACACTTATCATTGAGGAAGTCGATTTTATAAAAGAATTTCAACCCAAAGATGAAGTTGTTATGTTAGTTTCTTATTCGGAGTATATAAAACCCAATATATTTGTAGGAAATGGTACAGGATTTTCCGCCCAGATGTTTGACGCAGATTACGGAAACCCTACGCTTTATGAAAACTTTAAGCTTATGGTTGCAGAAAAACGAGATAACACACCGGTTTTCGAAATTTGGAACCGGGTCGGAGATTTTTTTTCTTCGAAAAAAACAGATAAGCATTTTGTGTTTGAAGAAAACATAAATAAGATAGTTTTTGGAGACCATATCCACGGTATGGCTCCACGCAAAGGTATAAATAACATCAGAATAAATAGTATTTCATTCACATCTCAAGAAAAATCAAACATTAAATCGGGTATAGATTGTGTTAAAAGCGAAAATGAAGTTTTAAAAAAGTGTTTAATAAACCAAATTACGGAAGCTATAGGCGGTAAAAAAAATGAATCTGTTATGGATGCACAAAAACGAAATATAGATTCAATCGGTAGCTCAAAAAGAGCGTTAACCATTGAAGATTACGAAAAGATAGTAAAAGCCACTCCGGGTTTAATTTTTAAAAACGTTACTATTTTGCCGGGTTTTTCTGCTAATTCAATTTCACAAGGAGGAAATCAAAAAATAATTACTATAGCGGCAAGATGTGCGGGTCAAACTTATTTGCCGAAATGTTATATTAAAAATATTAAAAATCATGTTGAAAAATACAGACTTCTTGGCACAAAAGTGGAAGTAATCGGTCCTGAATACATTGATATAATCGTTAACGCAAAAATTTTTGTTAATTCTTCTTTTAAACCTAAAGACATGATATTTGAAAATAAGATAGAAAGTTTTTTTAAAAGAGTTAATTCAAAAATGGGTCAGCCAATTTTTTGCGGAGAGCTTTTTGGAGAAGTCGAAAAGCTTAAATGTGTTTCGTTTATTGAGTATTTGAAAATCATTCCTATTGGAGCGAAGGACAAAAAAACAGAGGAACAAAATATTCTTATTCCCCCTAACGGAATTTATAGGTTAAAAGATATCGAAGTCAATTATGTAATTGATGCAGGGGAGTAACATGTACTCAATAATCTCAATTTTTTATTCAATTAATGTTTCAAAACTCAATGAAAGTTATTTTGATTTTATAAATAATAAAAGCAATTTTTGGGAAAGTCACTTTCTTCTAATTTTAGGCCTAGCATTGATTTTTATTTCAGTTTCAGGTCTCATATTAACTCTTTGGCCTCCTTACAGAGGTAATAAATCTTCCCGAAAGAAAAAGAAACCAAAAGAATTTACAGATTTTTTCAGCAATTAAAAAATTTATCAAAAAAATTGATCTCGAATATAATGTTTTTATATTAAACTGAGCGGGAGAATTTAAAAATGGGTCTTATTGTGGAAAAATTTGGGGGTAAGTCGGTTGCTGATGCAGCTCACGTTGAAAATGTCGCCGAAATAATACATGAAACATATCGTGAAGGTAACGATGTAGTAGTAGTCGTTTCTGCGCAAGGCGACACTACGGATAGATTAATTGCAAAAGCAATGGAAATTAATCCTTGGGGTTCAAGTCGCGAAATGGATGTCCTACTTTCCGCAGGAGAACAGATTTCCATGGCTTTGCTTGCAATGGCTTTGCAAAAAAAGGAATTGGAAACAATTTCACTCCTTGGGTGGCAAGCAGGATTCAAAACGTGTAGCTCACACTGCAATGCTAGAATTCTGGGAGTTTATCCAGTAAGAGTTAAATCGGAGCTTGCAAAAAAGAAGATAGTAATTGTAGCCGGATTTCAAGGGATTGATTCTGAGCATGACATTACTACCATGGGCAGAGGAGGATCAGATACGAGTGCAGTCGCGTTAGCGGCCGCCCTCAAAGCGGACGAATGCCGTATATATACCGACGTTGATGGAGTATACACTGTAGATCCCAAAATTTGCAACAAAGCTTTTAAAATTGATGAGGTATCATATGATTCAATGATCAGCCTTTCTAGCATGGGTGCTAAAGTACTTAATAATCGTTCGGTTGAAGTTGCTAAAAAATATGGAGTCGAAGTAAAGGTTCTCTCAAGTGAAAGAGATCATACTGGAACATTAGTGCGCGAAATTGGAAGCGAAAAATTTCAACCAATTAAAGGAATCGCAGTAGACAACAGCCTTACACTTATAACCTTATACGATATTAAGGATATTCATAAAATTTTTAAGGATTTTTCAAACGAGAATATTCCCGTTTCTGACATTTGGCAAACAGGATATAGAGGAGAGACAGATATTTTGATAAATAGGAGTTATGCTCTTCATGCAAAAAAGCTATTAAATTCAAAAAACGCAAAATTTAATGAAGAAATCTCAAAAATTTCAGTCGTAGGTTCTGGGAAGGAATCAAGATTTAAGACCATTGAAAAAGTTTTTGACTGTCTGAAAGAAATCGAAAAGAAATCCATTTTGATGAATGAAACCGCTATATCGGTTTTAGTTCCAAACATCCAGATGCAAAGCGCGGTCAAAGCTCTTCACGATAAATTTTTAAAATGTCCGGCGTCATTGAACTAAATTTCCAAAAAAGGATAAAATTTAACTGCTCTTTGCGTCATAACAATAATAGATTTCTTTAGAAACTACTAAACAGACGCCTGATACCATAAAGGCAGGCAAGCAAGCAATTAACGCCACTCCGCAAAAAATGTTAGAATATCAGTGAGCTAAAAGGTATCTTGGCATTAGTCGGCGCTACGGCAACATCATGTGTTTCGCATGCACTAAACTCAGAAAAACAACGATTTCTGAAAGGCACAATTGCTAATTGAAGTTAAAGATTTACGCAACTTGTTGGCTGGCAGAGCACACACTTACACAGTCGAACGAATGAATCGGCTTTTAAGGCACTACCTCGCAAGATTTTCAAAGAAACACATTGTTGGTCTAAAAGTCTTAAGATAATCTCTAATTCTGTTTTGCTTTTTATGAACAAATGCACATATTTTAAGCAATACCACAAGTTTTACAGTCCAACGCATCGATCTTTGTTTTCAAATTTCTTCCTTACTCATTTGTTTTTGGTTTGTTCACCTTCGTGTAGACAAAAATAATTTTGATTTTGTTGTTTCGTCTGTCGCTGGATTTTTTACCTTCTTTTTAGAAAGCATCGTTGATGCAATTATGTACTTTTTGTTAATACCCATAAGTCTTCCGACAGCTATTTCACTGTTCCCTTAATAGTAAATTTATATCACTTTAGTCTTGAATTCTTCACTATGCCTTGAAATTTCTGTGATAAATTTCTTTTGCATTTTTCACACTGATCTTGTTGTTTTTTGTTTTTCTTTCCGGCTTTTCATATCTTTTCTCATCCATATTCTGAATATTTAATTATTTCTTTGTTCAAAATTTATTATTGTGTCATATTATCTTTAATTTACCCACTCCGTTTTATGTGCGGAATTTGACATTGAACTTTTCTTTTACTTATTATTACTCTGGTTTTGTCCAACTATAGTGTGTGGTGTTTAAGTTTGATGGATGAATTGGAGCGTATTTGTATACAGGTTCGAAAGGATATTATGCTTCAAATTGGGACTTTTGGAGTAGGTCACGTTGGAGGCTCGCTTTCAATCGTCGAGCTTTTGGTTGTTCTTTACAGACTTCATATGAGGTTTGACCCACAAAAACCGGAAATGTCCGGGAGAGACAGGCTTATAGTTTCTAAGGGCCATAGTGGACCTGCGGTTTATGCTATCCTCTGCAACGAAGGTTTTTTCAGCAGAGACTGGCTTCTAACATTGAATCAACCTGATACGAATTTGCCTAGCCACTGCGACATGAATAAGACTCCAGGCATCGATATGACTACGGGTTCTTTAGGTCAGGGGTTTTCATGTGCTGTGGGTGTGGCCTTAGCTTCGCGCCTTTGTTCTGATGGTGCTTATATATATGTTATTTTGGGCGATGGTGAATTGCAAGAAGGCCAGATTTGGGAGTCCGCCATGTTTGCTGCTCATGAGTTTCTTAATAATTTAATTGTGTTTATAGATTATAATGACGCGCAGATAGATGGTCGTATTGGTCAAGTATGCGGAATCGAGCCCTTGGCTGAAAAATGGCGTGCATTTGGTTGGGAGGTTGTTGAAATCGGCGACGGTAATTCGTGCAGAGAAGTAAACGATGGAATTACTTTTGCGAAAAATACTAAAAGGCCGTGTGCGGTAATTTTGCATACAATCAAGGGCAAAGGCGTTTCTTTTGTAGAAAATTCTGGGGTTTTGAGCCATAGCATGGTTATAAGCAAAGAAAACATGAATTTAGCTTTCATGGAACTTGATTCCCGAATTTGAGGAGGAATTTGCATGGAAATGCGAAAAGTTTTAGCCTTAGAACTTCAAAAAATTATGCAAATTAATAAATATATAATTATTATTAATGCGGATCTTGCCAGAGCCGCGGGCCTTTCAGATCTTTATGAAATATTCCCGGAACGTTGTTTTAACGTAGGGGTCGCGGAACAAAATATGGCCGGGGTTGCGGCTGGTTTTTCGAGTTATGGCTTTATACCGTTTATCTTTACTTTTACTCCCTTTGCTACACGCCGGATATGCGACCAAATTGCAATTTCAATTTGTTATGCTAAACAAAATGTTAAAATTTTTGGTCTTGACCCTGGAATTGCCGCCGAAAATAATGGCGGTACACACATGAGTGTTGAGGATGTAGGAGTTTTAAGAAGTATTCCTAAAATTACAATTTTTGAACCTTGCGATGAATTTCAACTTAAGTCTGCTTTGCCTGAGGTTATTTCTCGGGATGGTGCCGTTTATGTTCGTCTGTTCAGAAAGGAATGTGTGAGCATTTTTGACGAAAATTATAAATTCAGCTTTTTAAAAGCCGATAAGCTAAGAGAAGGCGCCGACGTTAGTGTGTTTTGTACGGGCCTTATGGTTGAGGAATCTATTTTAGCTGCAGAAGAACTTGCGAAATCTGGTATTAGCGCGGAAGTCATAAATATTCATACCGTTAAACCAATTGATAAAGAAAGCATTATTGCATCAGTACGTAAAACAGGAAGGGCAGTTACCGCGGAAAATCATAACATTATCGGTGGACTATATTCTGCGGTAAGTGAAGTTTTAAGTCTTAATTGCCCCGCACCGATGCGATCCGTAGGAATTAATGATGAATTCGGACAAGTTGGCAGAATTCAATTTTTGAAATCTTACTACGGAATGACGAAAAATGTAATTGTGAATAAAGTGATGGAACTTTTAAATGAGAAGAAGTAGAAAAAATGTTATTTTACTGGTAGTTTTTTCGATACTTTCAGTTTATGTTACAAAGTTTCTTTTTGTTTATTTTTTTAAAAAAGTTAAATCGGAATGCGTCAATTATGTTACAATTAGCGATTTTGTCGACGCGGAATCTTTTGCGGTTTTTAATGAAGTAATTTTAGATTCCGACACCAATACGACGTTTTCCAAGGTTAGATCCTGTTCGAAAGTTTTGACGGAAGAAACTATTGGACTTAAATATGATTCGTTACAAAATTTGAGAAACGCGTTATCGGTTTCTAATTTAAACGAGGAAATATTCCGTCTTAAGAATCTTTCGGATTCGGTTTCTGTTGAAAGTCCTAAGATCCTGAATTATCAAATAAATGATAAAATAAGAAAGATTAACAATAATTTAAAAAATATTGATAAATCTGGAATTCTTAATCTTCTCACTCAAAAAGAGCTGATGTTAGATTCCAACGGGCGTTCCGCGTTTGATTTTTCCGAAAAAATTTCTGAAATAGAAAAATTTAAACCTCAGAACGATATTAAAGAACCACAAAAAGTAATTTCAAATGATTCCGGATATTTTTTATCTTATTTAAATGGTTTTGAAAATTTTGTTAATTTTCATGAAATTTCTGAAAATCCTTCGAGTTTCGATTTTGAAAATTTAAAGAAATATGAAACTTCAAACGTGTTTGGTAAAATTATTAAACCACCAATCGTAATAATTTTTTTTAAGATAAGTAACGAAAATTCAAAAAAGTTAATTTCTAAAGATTACATAAACTTTAAACCCGAACTTAATAAAACTAAAAATTTTACTGGCAAAGTTTTAGGGATTTTTCCTAAGAAAAATTATTTTTTACTTTGTGTCAGAGCTGAATTGGAAGACGACTTATTAAATTTTAAAAATGAAAAAGCTAGAATCAAGATAAATGATTATTCAGGTTTAAAAGTTAATAAATTGGCAATAAAACAATATCGAGGTCAACTTGGAGTATTTGTTAAGTATCATAAGACTTTGCATTTCAAAAATGTGTCAATTCTTTATGAAAAAGGGAATTATGCCGTTTGTAAAAAAGAGGATTTACAAAATTCGTTAAAAGTAAACGATATGGTTGTTACTGCCGGAAATGACCTTTATGACAAGAAGAGAGTTGTTTAATTGTTATAAAAATTCTATTAACGTTTCCCAGAGCATTTCATAATATGTTAAAAGGCTTTGCTTTATTTTGGCAACAGCCTGGAATTGTAACATATTATGAGGAGTTTATTTTTTATGTCTAAAAATTTTTCACCATCACCCCAGGGAGGTTTGCTTTTTAACGGTTCAAACCTTAATACAAACTTTAAAGAAGCAGTTTGCATCGACGCTTTCAGAGTTTATGACTCTTGCGCAGATAAAGATTGCATAGAAAATATGCGCATCTATTTTGAACCTGATGTTCAAGAGCAGCTGATTAATAATGCAAGCAATGTTAAAATGAGATTTGCTGAAGTTAATTCCGTAATTTCAGATATTGAGCATCTGCCCTTTCAGAAAGGATTTTACTCAATAGATTTAACATTTTTGTTTGATATAACTGTTGATGTTTTAACTGAAACAGGAACTACTACCGTCCTTGGAAGCGGTATCTTTGAAAAAAAGGTAATTCTTTACGGAAGTGAAGGTAACGTTAAAATATTTAGTTCAGATTATGTAAGAGGACCTGACGATCAAAATCCACCTGCTAAAAATTTGCCTCGTGCATTGATTCAAGTAGCAAATCCGCTCGGACTTCTTGCCAAAATTTGTGAAATTGAAACAGAATTTTCTGCAGCTCGCAAAATTCCTGATTTAATTTGCAGACGTTTCAAGGGCAGAGTTGGCGGAGACGTGAGAAGAGTGGTACTTGTAACTGTTGGTCTTTTTTCAATTGTTCAGCTTGAAAGAAATGTTCAAATTCTTGTTCCTTCCTATGATTTCGGGTTACCAGAAAAGGAGTGTGTTGCATCATCCAGTCAACCATGCGACCTTTTCAGGCACATCGAATTTCCGATCAGTGAATTTTTCCCGCCTAACAACCCCGACCCGAGCATGCTCTTCAGCTCTGCAGGTGGATCTAATCCTTCAGGAGGAGAAACATGTGAGGAAAGATGCAAAGAAAAATGCTGTGAAGAAAAATGTAAAGAAAAATGTTGTGAAGAGAAATGTAAAGAAAGGCACTGCTGTGGATGCTGCGCCCCAAAGCATGAATTTGTTAGGTGCAACTAAAAATTTTAATAAAAATCTCGACCAGAAGATTTAAAATGATTAAAAATATGTCTATGCCCTACGCAAATTTTTGGGATTAAACCTAAAATCTAAACAAGCCTCCAAACGGAGGCTTTTAAATGTTCTCATCGATTTTAGTGAAACAATTTCAGTCTTCTAAAAAACTTAACAATCAAACTCCAAAATGAAGCATTTCCAGAGCTACTTTCGATCGCAACGGTATTGGAGGGATTCTCATTCACAGCGGGGGCAATGTCAAGGGATAACGGGGCCCTTTCGGCATGGTCCGTCCGCTCGCTTGTCCTTAGTACTTGCTCAACATCTCTAGTAATTTCACAAACCACACGACACAAATTTCTAAGACCTCTCCTCGAATTACTAAACGTAACACAATCACTAACCACAATTGCTCCTAAACGTGAACCCAACGCTTCAAACTTATCATAACTTGGAACTGTTCCATTCCCAACCCTAAATGGGACTATAACTAATTTAACGAAACCACCATTAATAAGTTGTGAAAGATCTGAAATATATCCACAAAAATCATCAATTTTTTTATGCCAGTCAGGATCTGTGACGTTCACGGTCATAACAAGAATGTGCACACTTCCGAAGTTATAGCCAAGGCTTGGATCATAACTCAAAGGGTGCAGAGTAACCTCATTACGACGATCCTCCCTACACATATTACCATAAAAATTCTCAAGAATATACTTTTTTGATATACTGTCTCTTGGATCGAAAGAAAAAAATCCAACTTTTACTCTGTCATCCTTATCTCCTAAAATCGCTCGGTCACCCTGATTTGTGTGAGACGCCTTGCTGGGCACAGCGGATGCCATAAAAACAAAAGCCAAGGCTGCGAACGTTATGTTTCTAAATTTAAATTTCATCTTTTATCCTCAATTTTTTTAAACTTTTACCATAAAAGGTAGCGAACGCTTATCAAATTTGTTTTCTTAAAAACCGCAAAGAACGATTACTTAGTTTCGATTTTATCCATCCCTCCTTCTTTTATCCATCCCTCCTTCTAATAATATTATAAGTTATTATATATGAATTTAAATAATTTTGTCAATTTAAATAATTTTCAAAAAGTTGCTTCAAGCCGGGCAGCGCACCAAAACCTTGCAAGGCATATCGTCGGAAAAGCCCATACTTTCACTGTAGAACGCACAAATAGGTCGCCTGAGTCATTATTTAGCTCGTTTTGTAAGAAAATCTCATTCTGCCTCTCAAAGTATTCAAATGGCTGTTAATTCTGTTTATGTTTGGGTTTTAAGAGACCTTATTCCTGATCTCGTACAATAAAAGTTACAACGAATTTCACTAAAAACTGGTAAAATAAAAATAAAAAGGTGAGATTCAAAATGGCACAAAGAACATACACACAGGAATGCAGAATAAATGCGATAAAATTAGCAAAAGAGATTGGGAAAAAACCAGCGGCAAAAGAATTAAAAATGTCGGAGCAAACACTTTATGAATAGATGGTGAAAGCAAAAAATTGAGAATTACCGGAATTTAGCGCAGATGCAAAAAATGCTTTAACTTTGGCAGAAAAACTAAAAAAATTAGAACAAGAAAACAAAATGCTAAAAATGAAAATGCACAAATAAAGCGAGAAAATGAGATTTTAGAGGGAGCAACAGCTTTTTTCGCGGCGCGCCAGAAGA
>JAISNY010000026.1 GCA_031275995.1 Oscillospiraceae bacterium
TCTTGAAAATCCTCGCTTCCAACATAACTCGCTTCCGCATCTCGGACACCCTTTCATCCTCTTCACCTCTTCTTTATTCTTCCCTCCTTTTCCCTTTCGTATACCTTCATGCGCTGCCTAAACCTTCGCACGCTTATTCGAATTCTTTGGCTCCGATACTAATTTCTTCCAAAGCATTAAGTAAAACCTGGACCGTTTCAAGAGACGTAAATATGCTCACATTGTTTTCAATAGCACAACGCCGAATTAAAAATCCATCATGCCTATTTTTTAAATCATTGCTTACAGTGTTGATAGCGTAAATTACTCCGTTTGAAAAAACAGATTCAATTTCCCTGCTACCTTCGCTCATTTTTTTGCACATATGCGACTTAACTTCTTTAGAAACTAAAAAAGAATGAGTCCCAAAAGTTGCGTAAACATTAAACCCAAGAGAATAGAATCTTTTAACTAGCGGTAAAACAGAAAGCTTATCTGAATCGGCAACTGAAACAAACATAGAACCATAACTAGAAACATTCATGCCAGCTGCGATAAGAGCTTTATAAAGCGCTTTATTTAGAGTCTCATCATACCCTATTGCTTCTCCGGTTGATTTCATTTCTGCAGAAAGATAAGAATCCACACCTAAGATTTTTGCAAAAGAAAAAACAGGAACTTTTACATAAAAAAGCTTAGTATTTTTAAAAAGCTTAACATTTTTTATATCAAGTTTATATCCAGCTTGTATTTTTGCAGAAATTTGCGCAAGGTTTACGCCGCAAGCCTTTGAAATAAACGGTACGGTTCTACTTGAACGAGGGTTTAACTCTATTACATAAACTTTCTCATCTTTATCAACTATGAACTGAACGTTGAATGGACCTTTAATTCCAATTGATAAACCCAGCCTTTTTGTGTATTCAAAAATTTTTGACTGAACTTCTTCGCTAACAGAAAAAGTCGGATAAACACTTATTGAATCACCAGAATGGATCCCTGTTTTTTCAACATGCTCCATGATACCTGGAATAAAAACGTCAAAACCGTCACAAACTGCATCAACTTCAAGCTCTTTTCCTTGGATATACTTATCTATAAGAACCGGCTGCCCTTCACTGGCTCTTTGAGCTTCCCGCATATATTTTGACAATTCCGCATCACTGTAGACCACTCTCATAGCGCGACCTCCGAGTACGAAAGATGGCCTTACCAAAACCGGATATCCTACATCTCTAGCCGCAGAAATGCTTTCTTCGTAAGAAATTACCGTTCTTCCTTCAGGACGAGGTATTCCAAGACTGCTTATCAACTTATCAAAGCTTTTGCGATTTTCCGCTAATTTAATTGCACTCGCACCAGTGCCAATGATTTTCACACCTAAATTTTGAAGCTCTTCCGCAATATTAATGGCAGTCTGGCCGCCAAGAGTAACAATAACGCCTTCGGGCTGTTCGAAATCTATTATGTTAATTACATCTTCCGTGCAGACAGGTTCAAAATAAAGCTTATCAGAAAGAGTATAATCCGTTGAAACAGTACTCGGATTATTATTTATTACAATAGCTTTAATTCCAAGTTTTTTAAGCTCCCATACAGCATGAACTGTGGAGTAGTCGAACTCAATGCCTTGTCCAATTCTGATAGCGCCAGAGCCTAAAACAATTATTTTTCGACAATTTTCTGCTTTCGATTCATTTTCTGTTCCATTATAAGTCGCATAGAAATATGGAATATAAGATTCAAATTCACTTGCGCACGTATCGATCATTTTATAAACGGGATATATCTTTTCTTTTCGACGCATCTGGATAACTTTTTCGCATGATATCCCCCATCTGTGAGCGATA
This sequence comes from Oscillospiraceae bacterium, assembly GCA_031275995.1. Taxonomy (GTDB): domain Bacteria; phylum Bacillota; class Clostridia; order Oscillospirales; family Acutalibacteraceae; genus Improbicoccus. The sequence continues at coordinate 1,830 of JAISNY010000026.1, forward strand.
TATGAATCTGAAAATCCAATTTTTTTAGCTTGCTTCAAAATATGGGAACTTTTATCTTTACCGCAAAGCTTACACTCAAAATCGATTATATTTTTAATTTTAAAAATAAACAATTTATCGATTTTTGTTTCCTCATTCAAAATTTCCGGCGAAATTCCACGCCGTAATAGCTCGGCAAGAGCAAACAAAAGCTCATCAGTATAGCTTTTTAAAATTTCTAGCAAATTCTCATCGCTAAAACTTTCTAATTTTTTAAGCCTGACATGATCCAGCTTAGTTTCAAGACCGCGCAATGCTTTAAGAAAACTTTCTTCAAACGTACGGCCAAGAGCCATAATTTCACCTACGGATTTCATTTGCGTGGAAAGACCGCGCGACGCCTCAGGGAATTTATCGAACGGAAAACGCGGAATTTTTGTAACGATATAATCAAGCGCAGGCTCGAAAGCGGCACATGTATTTGATATTCTTATTTCATCAAGCGTCAATCCTACGGCCGCCATTGCCGCGACCCTGGCAATAGGGTAGCCGCTCGCCTTGGAAGCTAACGCCGAAGAACGTGAAACGCGCGGGTTTATCTCAATAATAAAATATTGCGAAGATTCCGGATCAAGAGCGAACTGAACATTGCATCCTCCACAAATACCAAGCTCCTTCACTATTTTCAAGGCCGAAGAACGCAAGGTATGATATTCCCGGTTTGTGAGAGTTTGTGAAGGGCAAACTACAATAGAATCCCCGGTATGAACTCCGACGGGGTCAAAATTTTCCATGTTACAAATGGCAATTGTAGTGTCATTGGAATCACGCATAACCTCATATTCTATTTCTTTATAACCTTTAACTGATTTTTCAACCAAAACCTGTCCGATAGGCGAAACATCCAAGGCGGCTCTACAAAGGGCTTGAAGTTCTTTTGAATTTGAAGCAAATCCACCGCCCGTTCCGGCAAGCGTGAAAGCAGGACGTAAAACCACCGGATAACCAATTTTTTCCGCAATATCAATAGCTTCCTCATAACTTTTGGCGACCCCGGATTCGATACAAGGCTCCCCGATTTTTTTACACATATCCTTAAATTTTTCACGATCTTCCGCTTTTTCTATTGATTCAAGCGTAACTCCTAACATTTTGCATCCACATGACTGTAAAACTCCTTTTTTGCAGAGCTCGACAGTCAAATTAAGTGAGGTTTGACCGCCCATAGTCGGTAAAATAGCGTCAGGCTGCTCTTTATTTATGATTTTTGTTGCAAATTCAAACGTTAACGGCTCCATATAGACCTTATCCGCAACGTTTTGGTCGGTCATTATTGTCGCAGGATTAGAATTAAGCAAAATTGTTTTAAAATCTAATTCTTTAAGCGCCAAACAAGCTTGGGTACCTGCATAATCAAATTCCGCTCCCTGACCGATAACTATCGGGCCGGACCCTATCACTAAAATTTTACTAATATCTTTAAATCTGGGCATAAATATAAACCTTTCCCCCCAATAATTTTATTGCCTTTCTCTAAGCGACTTTTCTAAAAATTCCTGATAACTCATTAAAACTCGCCTTGACTTTGAACCTTCATGCGGCCCAACGATCCCCATCTGTTCCATTTCATCTATTAATCGCCCTGCACGAGCGTAACCCAAGCGCAACCTCCTTTGTAAAAGTGAAGTAGAAGCTTGTCCTACCTCAATTACACACTTTATTGCATCTTTCATTATCGGGTCGCCATTTTCTTCACTTTCAGAATCCAACAAAGCGTCCTTACCTTCGGCGGCACCACGCTCGATGCCTTCTATTATCGAAGAATCGTAATTACATTCGTCAGTATTCTTTACATAAGCCACCACCCGCTCGATTTCTGAATCGGTAACATAACAACCCTGGACTCTCTGTGGCTTTATAGAACCTATCGGAGAAAAAAGCATATCCCCACGACCAAGCAGCTTTTCGGCACCACTCATGTCAAGAATAGTACGAGAATCAACCTGTGACGAAACCGCAAGCGCAATTCGGCTTGGAACATTCGCTTTTATAACACCGGTGATAACATCAACCGAAGGCCTTTGCGTAGCTATTACAAGATGCATCCCGGCGGCGCGGGCCATCTGCGTAAGTCTGCATATATAATCTTCAATTTCATTCGGAGCGGCCATCATAAGGTCTGAAAGTTCATCTATAACAATCACAATCCTCGCCATTTTTTTAAACAGATTACCATCTTTATCTAAAAAATCCTTATTTTTTTCTAAAAAGGCATTATGAGATGCAATATCCCTAACTCCTATTTCTGCAAAAATTTTATAACGGCTTAACATTTCGTTAACTGCCCAATTAAGAGCTCCGGCAGACTTGCGCGGATCTGTTACAACTGGAACAAGCAAATGAGGGATTCCATTATAAACACCCAACTCAACTACTTTGGGGTCAATCATGAGAAGTTTAACCTGCGCAGGGCTAGATTTATATAATATGCTCACAATGAAAGAGTTAACGCAAACCGATTTACCGGCACCTGTTGAACCGGCAATAAGCAAGTGAGGCATTTTGCCCAAGTCGGTCACAATAGGAGAGCCCGCAATGTTGCGACCAAGAACTACCGAAAGAGGACTGGTTGATTTTAAAAATTCTTGAGACTCAATTATCTCTCTTATTCCAACTATGCTTACCACGCGGTTAGGGATCTCAACTCCTACGGCAGATTTCCCCGGAATTGGAGCTTCTATACGCACGCCTAGAGCCGCCAAATTAAGAGCTATATCGTCGGCCAAATTAGTTATTTTGCTGACTTTCACTCCTGAAGCGGGCTGAATTTCGTAGCGCGTAACGGCAGGCCCGCGGCTTATATCAACAATTTTTGCTAAAACGTTAAAACTCGAAAGAGTGTCAATTAACATTTTACCATTAACATTAAGCTCGGAAGCAATATCTTTTTGCTCGGGGTTAACGGGTTCGGTTAGTAAGTCTGAAGGCGGATATCTATAAAGACCATTGTTTGCGTCTAAAAGAGAATTACCATTAGCATTTTTTGTTACAGGTTCAGTTAATTTTTTTTCTGCACGAAATTTTTCCATAAATGCGGCAGTAACTTTAGCGATATCCTGGCCGTCTTCTCCAAAGTTTTCTGGACCTTCTTTAAAATTGATTTCGTTTCCTTTAAAGCTCTGGTTAAGTCTTTCTAAACTTTTCGTATTGATAACTTCAACTTGATTCCCCTTAGAATCACATTTTTGATTGAACAATAAAGGTATTCCAACAAATTTCAATCTTAATTTTTTAAAAAAACTTCCAATGTATGTTATTAAATTAACAAAATTAAATTCAAAATTGAGCATCAACACAAAAATTGAAGAAATAAACAAAAATGCTTCGGCTCCCGACTTACCAAACGCTAAAACGAGCAAAAAACCTAAAAAGGTTCCAATCACACCGGTACCCGATAACCCCATAAAATAAACACGCTTAATTAAATCTCGACTTAGTTTTTCGTCCTTAGTAACAACCACCGAAATAAACAAATTAATAAGAATAATTAACAGCATTAAAAAAATTAATTTTCTTTTTTTATCTTTATTTCCAGTAGCATAAACAAAAATACTGAAAATAATAGCAGCGGGTACGAAGACGGCTTGGATCCCGAAAAATCCCAAAAATAGACCTCTTAAAAAATTCCAGATATTTTTACCTTCTATAAATAATAAACAAGAAAGAAATAAAGACAAAAACGCCCAAACTATTGAACATAAAACACCATAATTTTCATTCCGTCTTTTTTGCTTTTTTCTCATCATATACCTATCAAGATAGACATGATGCCCAGAGCCATGGTATAGACAACAAACAACCATGTTTTATCTTTTTTAAGAAACCATTTGAAAATAATTATTGAAAAAAAGCCAACTACCGCAGAAGTCACAACCCCGGTCGAAATTATTTTCAAACTAACACCTGCCATACTTCCCCTAATTTTTAAAAATTCAGTCAAGAAAGCGGCTATAATTGCAGGAATAGCCATTATAAAAGAAAAATCCAAAGCGGCTTGACGGTCAACTCCACAAAACAAGCCTGCGGAAAGAGTTGTGCCAGAACGGGAAAGGCCAGGGAAAACCGCAGAAATAAGCTGAGCAAAGCCAATAAGAACCGCGTTTACGGGAGTCATCTCAGAAAGACTCCTAACCCTTACATGCCCACCTTGTATATTCATGAAGCGAGAGCCTAAAAACAGCAAAAAACTTGTCACCAACAACGCGATTCCAACAGCGACCAAATTTTGAGAATCCGCAAGATGTGATGCAAAATCTTTAAGTTTAACACCCATCTTTGGAATAGGAAAGAACATCAGCCATAAAGGCATACAACTGAGAACTAAATTTAACAAAATTTTCCCATCTTTGGAACTAGCGGTCTTACCTTTTAAAAAATTACCTAGAGATACAAAAAAAGCGACGACCAAACGCACAATTATCTTGTGATATACTGCCAATATCGAAAGCAAAGTGCCCAAATGGAGAGCTACATTGAAAAAAAGATTGTTTTCTTTTATCCCCAAGAAATATTGCGAAATCGCCAAATGGCCGCTACTTGAAATTGGCAAGAATTCAGTCAAGCCTTGAACCGAACCTTGAATTATCGCGTCTGAAATCGTCATAAAAAAACCCCGTAAATACTAAATCCAAAAATAACCTTTCTGTTAGGTTTGATTAAAAAAACTTGTTTGTCAATACTACTTCTTGGCGGCACTGCTAGAATTAAGTTTATGAAATAAACTACAAATATGGTTGTAAGCAAATTTTAGTTTATCTAAATATAATGCAAAATGTTAATTAGTAGTTATTTTTTTGAAAAACTTTTTAGTGGAAATCTTATTTGGACGAATAAACCTGCGAAGTTTATAAAGTGAATTAGGTTTTTTTCTGATGAAGTTAATTTTACCTTCGCATGAAACGGTAACTTTAAACCCTAAGTCATGTAATAATTCTTCAGACTCGTTGCACATAGCTCCGAAAGGGTATACAAATGCTGTAGGAGCCGTTCCCAAATTTTTCAGGCATTCTTCTTGAAATTTAAGTACATCGCTCTTGAAAAATTTTTCATAACTGCTTTTAGATTCACTTTTAACCTTCTTACAACCCTTCCTTTTCTTACACGAATGCATATCGTAGGAGTGATTTTGTACCTCCACAAGCCCTGAGTCCACCATTTCTTTAATTTCGGGCCATGTAGAGTGTGAGTATTTAATATTTTTATCTTGAATCTTAGTATAATCATCGATGCATTTTCCTATCGGAGAAAAAATCATTTTACATTCATATTTCTTTATCAAAGGGAATGCGTAAAAATAATTATTTCTATATCCGTCGTCAAAAGTGATCATGATTGGCTTTTCAGGCAAAATTCCATCATTGTAAACAAAATCTATTAAATCTCTTATAAATATTGTGTTAAAACCATTTTGAGTTAAATATTCAAGATCACTTTCAAAGAGCCCAACGTTGATCACGAATTTATTTTCATGATTTGAATTTTCAGTAAGGCCATGGTACATTAGAATAGGAAGTTTGATAACTTCTTCCGCAACTTCAGCAGAAGCGCCGTTTCTGTTTTGAATTTCAGGAACAAAACAAAAAACTGTTATAAGCGCAAAAATGCTGAAGATTGCCAAAATCAAAAATTTGAAGACATATTCTTTCAAATAAAATTTAACCCAAAGCATAGGACCTCCACATTAAACAGTATGAAGCACATGTGACAAATTTTACTTAACTTCACCTAAATAACTCTGTTGAATTTTTTTATCACATATTGGGCTGGCGGCTCTAAAAGTAGAGTTAGCCTACGGTTTAGTTAATATTAATCTTTAAATAACTCATAATAAATTAATTCCGATCAGAAAAAATCTCAGATTCTTAATCTACGGAGGTGTTTGTTTTGGCGGATTACGAACAATACATTCCCGATACGGATGAAACAGTAGCCTCTGCAAGAAACTCCAAAAAATTAATGGACGCTTACAAAATTATGAATGATGACTCTGACAACACAGATAAAATATTGTTTCGTAAAGCTTATTTGGTTACACGTGAAAGGCGTGAGAAGGCAATAGAAGAAGAACGCGACGAACCCAAAAGTAAATCTCCGACAAAAACTACAGATTTTAAATCTATAAAGCCAGATACCCAACTTAAGCTTATTGATAAACGTTTTAAGTTTGGAGAAGAAATTTTTAAAAATTCATGTAAAATGAACTCCCCCAAAAGCGAATCTACAGAAAGCGGTATTAATAATGGAAAGGTTCCCGGAGGAAATAAAGAAAAAAAATATCTTGAAAAAACATGGAATCAGACGCACAAAGAATTTAGAGAAGCAAGAAAAACAATAGAATCAATTAAAAATATTGACAAGTATAGTGGTAAATCGAAAAAATATATTTCTCCTCAGTATGAGTATGGCGATGACGATGACGATGACGATGATGAAGAGAGCCAATCAAAAAATTCAAAGGAAAGAGCAAAAGAAATACATTCAAAACACGTTAACGCCATCATAGAAAAAGAAAAAATCAACGGTGCGGGAAAAAATCAAGAAATCGAATTTAAAGAGAGTTATTTTAACTCATTAGCTTCAAATTTAAAAAGTCTAGGCGCCCCCAAGAAACTCTCGGCTGATATTTGTGAAATAGGAAAAAAAGGAGAAGAAGAATTAAGAGGCGTCGAAAGACTTAAGGGAGTACCTGAAAACGACGATGACAAAGTACCTGAAGACTACGATGAAGATGAAGAACTCTGTGAGCTTAACGAAGTAGTAGATGAAGGATACGATGACAAAGTACCTGAAGACTACGATGAAGATGAAGAACTC
>JAISNY010000019.1 GCA_031275995.1 Oscillospiraceae bacterium
GCCGTAGGTTAAAACGAATGATATGAATAACCGTAGCATTAAAACGAGCAAAAACACTTCAAAATCAAGGTGAGGATTCTAAAAATGTTTGTTGAGTGAAAAATCAGTTCCCTGAATTCCCACACTACTGGCAAAGGTGTATCATTTTGAGACAATTATTTTCCCAGTATTACTGGGCTTTGCCAGGTTTCGCTGCCAAAATAATACCATGATTTTTTGAAAATTTCAAATTTTTCGGAAAATTTATGATTTTTCGGGTGCATAAATTTTTTTACCAATCGTTTCACATTTTTTCGTCCGGATGCATTTTGAAACGATGTATCTTTAGATGGCTTGGTTTCCGCCACCTATTCTGTTTTGTTTAATCGATACAACCGATTTTTTGTATTTCCTTGCGCTTCTAAAATTTTGAAATCAGAAAGTTTTTTCAAGTATCGTTTTACACTTGTTACTGATTTATCAGACAATTCGCTTGCTGTTAAAGTATTAATCCATTCGTTGTTTTCAAAATAATGCTTTATTTTTTCTAAAAAGTCACTTTCTACATCAGTTAATAATTCGCCCATTTTTTCGACCACGTTTGTGGGCGAATTAGTGGTCGGATTATTTAATGGGATAATTGTTTTAAACACATCGCCTTCAATCAGCTCTGGTTCTTGACCAGAATAGATTTTAGTGTATTTATAAAGATTTCTAACACCAGAACCTAATTGGTCTGAAAGTCCTATATTTACAAAGAAACGTGCTATTATAGGATTTTTAGGATATGGCGTAAAATTTTCAGGATCGATTTTTCCGTATCTTAAAGCACGATTCCAATTTTCAGTGTAAATTTTATCATTTTCAATTACAATTTTTGCAGGAAATGCACTAGCATATTCTCTGTGAATTAGTATGTTACTGACCAATTCGCGCGCAATCCACGACCGTACGCTGACTCTTTGATCGCCAATCAAGAAAAATTTATCAAGCGTATGTTTTTCAATGAAACCCATCAACAAATCATGGCTTTCGATAAGATTGGTACTTACCATAAGTCTATCATCATATCGGTCAAGATTTTCTTTTCTTAAAAGTGCGTCTGTTACATATGCTGGAGCGCACGAACGAATAACATCGTCTGTTCCAAGCAACAAAACAGACGCCAAATTGAATCCCTCAGTGCCTTTAATTTTATCTTCTTCATAAAGTCCAGCACTTTTTAGAATTTCCATATCGGTCATGTTTTTCCAAGGATGCTTTGGGTGATGGGTTATTGCCATATTTTTTATTTTTGGCATTAAATCCAATCTTAGTTCAGATTCTTTTACATACGGAAAAAGCTGGCGTTCAGTATAAAACGAGGATTTGCGATTAAATAAATTTGCAACTAAATCCACAGATTTTGTTATATCAATATCCGCATCTTCTGCGCGATCGTAAATTTTTCCTGAACACATTTCAACTTGCGAGCTTTGCGGTATGTAAACGTACAGAATTGTTTTTCCGTCAAATTTGATTTCTTCAAGGTTGTAAGAATAAAGTTGGCGATATTTTTTGAGGATTATTAAGCATATTTACAAAATTTTTCTTCATGTCTTTTACAGCTTTTGGATTCACGCCTAACACATTTCCGTTATCATCAACACCTAAAAACATATGACCGCCGTAACGATTAGAAAACAGAACAAACTGTTTCAAAAACACTGTTATTTAAGCTGTCTACGCATTCTTTGTATTCAATAACGAAGCCTTCGCCTTCATTTAAAAATTTTTTTAATTGATTTTCTGTCAAACTGTTTTCACCTGCCATTTTGTTAATGTTAAGTTTAAAAACATACGCCTTCAATTTCATAATCTTCAGAATTGTCTGCTTCGCCTGAAATACAAGTAAAACATCCATCCCAGCCTACAATAGCAGTGCCAATAGCCCAAATGGGTTGACCGCATTGATTACATACTGCTCCGTCTTTTTTGCTTTTAGCTGTTTCAGATAAAATTTTCGGAAGATTCTTTGTGTCTTCTTTTGGATTGTTTTCTTTATAGCTTTTTAAAAAATCATCTATAATAGATATTGGTAAGAACATATTAGTAATTTCACACTTTGTTTTTTTCTTTTATTATAGCTCGAAAAAACAAAAATTTCAATTGGTCGAAACCCGAAAAGATAGCCTTGACATTGCTTTAAATCTCTGGCTCTCTATAAATTGGAACTTTAAAACAATAAAAATAGCGTGGCAGATTGATGTGCGCTAACACACCAATCCTGCACTCGGCAACCGTAGTGCCTTGCGCAATTACATATAAGTAACACCACAGCTTTTATTTTATCATGTGGCGTACTAAAAATCCAGATGCGACAAGGACTAAGAAAGTGAGGGGTCAAAAATTAGAGCCTTGTGCGCATTTTGTTGTTCACAAAATTCCTAAATTTTTTATAGGAGACTATGCGATGAACATTTTTAACAGAGAATCTGTGTTTTTAGGTGAACACCCATTTGAAGCACTATCCGAAGCAACAAAGGAAATTTTCAAATTAGCGAAAGAAATTAAAATATCACTTGGTGAACAAGGTTATTTGCTTGATAATTATTTGTCTATGGTTTTGGAATCAGCGAATGATTGTTTGGCGCACGATGCAGCTATGACAGGGTTTGATGGGGTTTCAGACCTTTTTAGAATTTGTACCGCAGTTCAAAGCGACCTTTTCAAAGATGTAGCAAGTCACCCATTTTATGAAACGGCAAAAAAATATATCGAAGAGCATCCTCTCAAATTTCAAGAAAAAAGCACTGTACGCGATTTGTATTGTGCGGAATTAGCTGATGAATTTATAACTTTTGCCGTTAAAAAATTCATTGTAAAAGAAAAAGATGAGTTAAAGTCTGTTTTTGAAACTGTACAATTGCAAGAATATCATTCAAAAATTGCTTATTTGGTTGGTGAAGAAAAATTTGGTCGTTTGGCTGAACTTCTAAAGAGCAGATTCTTAATAGCAAGGCCAGTGAATATTTTTTTACAGGCCATGACAAATCAGTTTTTGTATTGCCTTATAAAGCGTGACAAAGAAACATCGAAACAGATTTTTCAGTTGATTTTAGATGAAAAATAAGAAATGAAACTATAATTTACAGAACTAAATTTTCATTTCTAGTTTTGTAGGATTTATTCAAGCAAACCGCATTAAACTGCGGTTTTGCTGCGTTTGCAAAAATTCCAATTTTATGTTATAATTAAGTCAAGTCAAATTCTAGTCATTAATTATACATAGAAAAGGACGGCTCGCTTAAATATGAATTTTAAAAAAATAATAAGTTGCTTATTCGCTGTTACATTGGCGTTTTCTTTCAATGCAAGAGCTGAAGGAACTCAGCTCGAAACAGCTTCAAAAAATAAAGCAATAATTGTTGTTCATGGCACTGTTGCCGGTGGACTCTTTTACCGCGATGAAACCTGTACGAAATATTATAAAAATGAAGCCGTTTGGATGCCAATCGATGACCAAAATAAATGGCGAATGATTAAAGGTGTAGCAAAATTCAAATTATTTTATGAAGATTTATTTTGCGATGAAGATGGCAATCCTCTAAACCAAAAGATTGGTTTATCTTTGGAAAACCAAAAATTTCCGCACGAAGTTGATGAAAAAATTGCAAAATATGGTGTTTGGTACGCTCATAAAACAGTCATTGATACTTTAACCGAAGAATTTCCAGAACATGAAGTTTTCTTGCATAACTATGACTGGCGTTTAGACCTCGACATAGCGGCTGAAAGTTTAACCAAGGAAATAGAAAAATACGACGAGGTAACTTTGCTTGGTTACTCTTTGGGAGGAATTGTATCCTGTAAGTCAGCAATTCAGCTTTATAGTTTAGGCAAAATTGATAAAATCAAGAAATTTATTACCCTTGCTACACCTTATAATGGCACGATGGAATCCTTGTACGTTCTTGAAAAAGGTATGCAAACAGAAAACGATTTTATGAGCAAAGTTATTGAGTTTTTAAACATTCCAAGTATTATCAGCAAAATGTCTCATAACTGCAGAAACACGTATTATATGTTGCCAAGTAAAGATTATTTTGAAAGAGCAAAAGATGGATATGTAACAACAGATTCAAAAGGCAAAGCATTTGATTATGAAGAAACTTTGAAATTTCTTAAAAGTCGCGATTATGCTAAAAAATCAGATGGAACTAATAAGCCTTTTTTAAACAAATTAAATAATGTTTACGATAACTTGTTTGTTGATGGCAAACACATTTTAAATTTCTTGGATTATCATTTAATTGTAGGATGTGGGCTGGATACGATGTCTAAAATGTCCGTTAACCCTAAAAAACATGGCGATATAAAAATCTTAGAATATGTTGACGGAGATGGCTCAATCGCTCTAAATGAAAGTGCGATTCCATTTGATGGCATTGAAGATAATAGGATTTTTAAAGCAAAAGGACGTCATCAATTTTTAATCGGTGATAGTAAAGTGGTTGAGAATATTGTAAGTACGATTAAAAACTCGACTTGTAAATCAGATGAGAAATTGGATTTGGTGTCTTAAAATTAGATCTGCAGTTTAAAATGAACTGCACCCCAAAAGTTAGACAAAAAAATCTAACAAATTGAGGTGCATAATTAATGCCTAAAATTAAATATTCAAACGAGTTCAAATTAAAAGTAATTAAATCATATCTAAAAAGTAGTGACGGTTTTAAAACTGTAGCTAAGAGTTTTGGTATTATACATCCGTCAATAGTCTATGAATGGGTAAAAAGGTATCAAGAACACGGTGAAGAAGGTCTTCTTAAAGGCAATGCCAAGAAGTACGATGGTAACTTTAAAATAAAAGTGGTAGAATATATGCATAATAATCACCTATCTTTAACAGAAACCGCTGTGCATTTTAGACTAGCAAACCATAGCGTTGTTGGTGACTGGGAAAGAATATACAACGAAAAAGGACCACAAGCGTTGTTTGAGGAACGTCGAGGTAAACATATGAAAATGCATTCTGTACAAACAAAAGCAGCCATGTCAGCATCCTTATGCACGAAGGAAGAGTTAATAGCAGAAAATAAACAATTTCGCATGGAGAACGCCTACTTAAAAAAATTAAACGCCTTGGTTCAGGAAAGGATTCAGCGCGAGAATGGGAAAAAGTAATTGCCATCTCAGAATTAAGGTGTGAATTTAAGCTGGCAGAATAACTCTAGAATTGCGTAAAACCGGAACTTTAATTAACCACAAAACAGTACATCGGTTGATGAAATCTTTAGGATTAAAAAGTATGGTTAGAATTAAAAAATACAAATCGTACAGAGGCGAAGTTGGTAAGATTGCTCCCAATATCATAAAACGCAATTTTACTGCAGAAAAACCTTACGCAAAGTGGGTTACTGATGTTACAGAAATTTCGTTGTTCGGTCAAAAGCTATATTTGTCACCAATACTTGATTTATATAACGGAGAAATAATCAGCTATAACATATCAGCACGACCCACAACATCACAGAAAATCACGGATATGCTGGATAAAGCATTTGAACGCGTATCAGACAGTACAGATTTGATTTTACATTCGGACCAAGGATTTCTGTATCAAGCAAAAAATTATCAAAATTATTTACAAAAGAAAGGAGTTGTTCAGAGTATGTCACGAAAAGGAAATTGTCTAGATAATGCTGTTATAGAAAACTTTTTTGGCCTTTTAAAATCAGAGCTATTGTACTTACAAAAATTCAAAAGCGTAAATCATTTTATCAGTGAATTGCACGATTATATTTACTACTACAATAACTCTCGCATTAAATCAAAACTTAAGGGACTAAGCCCTATAGAATACAGAATTCAGTATGCGGCTTAATAAAAAACGTCCAACTTTTTGGGGTCACTTCACATAAAATTTGTAAAATTTTATCAGAAAAATTCAAACCAATTTTGGGCGGTGTGATTACCTCTAATCCTTGACTCTTAGCCATTTGAGAGTTATAACCTCCCTCCCGCAAAAGTAGGAGGTGACGTTATGGCCAGAATTATTAGCATTGTAGATCAGGCAGTTGTGCCATTACCAAAATTTAAAAAAGTTGCGGCTTACGCGCGTGTTTCCGATGGAAAAGAAACAATGTTACATTCGCTATCAGCACAGATTAGTTATTACAGTGAGTTATTCAAAATCATTCTGGATGGGAATATGCTGGCGTTTACTCGGATAAGGCGTACACAGGAACGAAAAGCGCCAGACCTGATTTTGAAAAATTAATTGCGGATTGCAAAAGTGGAAAAATTGACATGGTGATTTGCAAGTCAGTTACTCGATTTGCCAGAAATACAGTCGACACACTTATGATTACGCGTGAACTTAAAAATCTCGGCATTGACGTGTTCTTCGAGCAGGAGCGAGTTCACAGTATAAGTTCTGATGGCGAGTTGCTTCTTTCAATTTTGGCTTCGTATGCGCAGGAAGAATCACGGGTTGTTTCTGAAAACTGTAAGTGGAGAATTAGAAAAAATTTTAAAAATGGCATAATTAATAATCAATTTAAAATTTACGGATATGAATTTAAAAATGGAAAACTTGAAATAATTCCCGAAGAAGCTGAAATTATAAAAATAATTTTTGAAAGTTATCTTGAAGGCTCGGGTCTGATTACAATTGCTAAAAAGCTAAATGCGTTAAATATTAAATCAAAACTTGGGACGAATTGGAGCAACAGCACTATTTTTGATATTTTAAAAAATGAAAAATATATCGGTGATATGTTACTGCAAAAATCATATATTGTGGATCACTTAACGAAGAAGCAAGTAAAAAACAATGGCGAACTACCGCAATATTACGTTAAAAACAGCCACGCCGCAATAATTGACCGCGAACTTTTTGAAAAAGTGCAAAACGAAATGAAAAGAAAGTCTAGAAAACCAATTGAAACTAAGAAAAATCACATTTTCACAGGTAAAATTAAATGCGGGATATGTGGTTCTAATTTCAAACACAAAACCGCAAACATAGGCAGCAAATACGCCAAGTCTGTGTGGATATGCAATACATTCAACACTCTCGGGAAAAGTTATTGTGAGTCAAAGCAAATTCCAGAAGAAATTTTAAAGTCCAAAGCCGCAGAAGTTCTGAAAATATCCGAGTTTCAAGGGGATAAGTTTAAACAAAATATAAAACAAATTTTAGTGCCGAAGTTCGGCACTCTCTTATTTTATTTTGTAAATGGCGATCAAATTGAAACTACTTGGCAAAATCCATCTCGTCGTGAAAGTTGGACTGAAGAAAAACGTCAAAAAGCTCGTGAAAGAGCCTTAAATAATTTAACGAAAGGGGAAAGTGAAAATTGAATGCAGTAAAAAATGTAACCGTTATTCCAGCAACTTTAGATTATTATTCTGCAGTACCGATAATTCAGGCTATACGCAAGAAAGTTGCAGCTTACGCAAGGGTTTCAAGCGACAAAAAAGAACAGTTGACCAGTTATGAAATGCAGGTTAGATATTACACAAATTATATTCAGTCAAATCTAGAATGGGACTTCGTGAAAATTTACGCTGACGAGGGGATTACAGGGACGAACACCAAAAAGCGCGATGAATTTAATGATATGGTAAAAGATGCACTTGCAGGCAAAATTGATTTGATAATTACAAAATCGGTTGCCAGATTTGCCCGAAATACTGTGGATTCTTTAACAACCGTTAGAAAGTTAAAAGAAAAGGGTGTCGCCGTATATTTTGAAAATGAAAATATAAATACACTGGATGCCAAAGGTGAATTATTACTTACAATCATGAGTTCGATTGCCCAAGAAGGTGCAAGAAAAATTTCGGAAGATGTTACTTGGGGTCACAGAAAAAGATTTGAAGAAGGAAAGGTTATAATTCCTTATAAAAATTTTCTTGGATTTAGGAAAGGCAAAGATAATCTTCCAGAAATAGTTGAAGAAGAGGCCGAAATTATCAGGACAATTTATAAGTTGTTTTTAGATGGGAAAACACCATATGGTATTTCAGATTATTTATTTGAAAACAACATTCCAAGTCCGATGGGTAAAGAAAGGTGGAGCGTTTCAACTATCAGGAGTGTTTTGATCAATGAAAAATACAAATGTGAAGCTATTTTACAAAAGTCGTTCACGGTTGATTACTTAACAAAAAAGAAAAAGAAAAATCAGGGGGAAGTTCCAATGTATCACGTAAAATCAAGTCACCAGGCTATTGTTGAACCAGAAGTTTTTGAAATGGTGCAGGCTGAAATCGAAAAGCGTTCAAAATTAAAAGGGCAGCACACTGGCGGCAGCGTGTTTTCAAGTAAGATCCTGTGTGCTGATTGCCATAATTTTTTTGGCTCGAAAGTTTGGCACTTTACGACTAAATATCGTAAAACCGTGTGGCAATGCAGGTATAAGTTTAAAAGAAAGAAAAAGTGTGAAACTCCACATCTTTCCGAAGAACAACTTAAAAATTTATTTGTTTTAGGATTCAACAAATTGCTTGAAGATAAAGACGAAATAATTGAAAATTGCAGGGCGGTTATTGAGGTTATTGGCGATACAAAAACCTTAGAAACAGAAAAAGCCAGGCTTTGTGGTGAAAGTCGGCTTCTTTTCACAAGGATACAAAGTTACATTGATAAAAATGCTTCACAAACTTTAGACCAACAAGAATACAAAGCAAATTATACCAAACTTTCTGCAGAATATGAAGCAGTAAAACAGAAAATTCAGGATGCCGATTTTAAACTTCAAAAAGCACGTGTAAACAAAATTGCGCTTGAAGGATTTTTGAATGATTTTCCCAAAGATGCTGAATTAATCACCAGTTTTGACGAAAAACTTTTCAGCAGCGTGGTGGATAAAATTGTTGTTGATGTTAATAATCAAGTAATTTTTATATTTAAAAACGGGCATGAAGTTCCCGTAAGATTCGAGGAGTTGAAACAAAATGAAAGTTAAAATACCGAAAGACAAAGTGGATTAAGAAAAATTCAAAAAGAATTGCTGTATATTGCAGAGTCGGAAGAATGGAGGAAATTTCATAATGAAAAAAGTTATTTTATATTGTCGGATAGCATCCAGCAACCAAGCCGAAAAGGAACTGGATATTCAGGAACAAGGTTTAAGAAATTACGCAGAAGCGCATAATTATGAGGTTGTTGAAGTAATTAAAGAAATTGAAAGTGGCGCAAATTTAAACCGCCCTGGCATTAATAAAATTCTTGAAATGGCAAACCGCCACACAGTTGACATGATAATAGCCAAAAATATAAGTCGTTATGGCAGGTGTGCAGTTTCAGAATTAAATAGTTTCATTGAAAAGCTTACAACAAAAGGTGTAGAAGTAATCGCTTTAGCGGAAGGCGATTTGCAAAAGGTTATTCCGATTTTAAAAGAAATAGTATAATCACAAAAATAATTTTAGCCTGTTTTAGAAGAAATTTTTTTTCTGAAGCAGGCTCTTTTTTATGTCCTGAAGATGGCGCCTGAAATAAATAGCTTAAACACTGAACTCTAAGGGGGTTGCATTTTTGAAACGAAAGGTAAAAACAATGAAACGATTTATCGGGGCAAAATGCACCCTTTCGTTTCATTGTCTCTAAATGATAGTCTACCTATGGTCGAGGTGACAGGATTTGAACCTGCGACATCTTGGACCCCATCCAAGCGCACTACCGGGCTGTGCAACACCTCGGTAATTTAACAAATATGGCGGAGAGGATGGGATTCGAACCCATGTACGGATTACCGTAAACGCATTTCGAGTGCGCCGCGTTCCAACCACTTCGCTACCTCTCCGGAACACAATTATTTAATTTTCTTAACATCGCATTTCAAGGCGCAACCACACTACAACCACTTTCACTATATGAAATAAAAACAACTATAAAATCAAAACTCTTCCCGATCCTTGAAATAACTGATTTTAAAATAAAAATATGGCCTTAACGCTAACGTGTTTCAAAAACCCACCGTGAAGCTGATTCTACAGCGAATTTCGGCATCCGTCAAGTTAAAGGTCCGTAACTTTCCTTAAGAATAGCATAAAGAAAAATCTGTATAAAATCATATCTAAGGCAGTGCACTGAAGTATACGAATAAAAAAGAGGAAAAACTAATATGAGGTGGTTAGAATGAATAAATGTCCCGGATGCGAAAGCGAATTGTATCGGAAACGCGGATTTTCAAGGCACGGGAAACAAAGATATATCTTCCTCCAAATTTAAATAAACCAAGTGTATCCATTTCTCCTGAAATTTCATCCTTTTTGCCCGCCTCATGACTAATAAAATGTAATAATATTTGGGGATTAGAAAGATATTTACCTGTGATCCAACTTTATCTTAAGATATAGATTTATAATCTGTATCAGCTTTAGATTTATCTTTGGCTGCAGAGGCTGCAGATTTCGGGTCTGTAGATTCAGCTGCATGTCAAGATTCAGCTATAAGCGTTATATTGGTTATTTTTGAATCGTCTTTAGCTTTATCCAAAGGATAGTTTTCAAGTATTTCTTTCATTGCACAACCATGGCAGTGATAAAACAGGATATACGTGCTAAAATTCAAAAAAATAATAATGTAAGGATATGGAAAATGAAGGAAAAAAATGTGCACGAAATGCAAAAGCGAAAACAGAGTAAAAAGGGGATTTCACAGAGGAAAACAAAGATATTTATGCAAAAATCGTGGATGTAATTATGTTAAAAATCCTTGCA
>JAISNY010000041.1 GCA_031275995.1 Oscillospiraceae bacterium
GACTTTTACTGAATTCGCTGGAGAACTTAATCCACCTTTCGCCACTGGAGCCAACATAACAAAACAAAGGCTAATGCACCCGAATACCATGTTTTTAAATTTCATTTTTTCTCCTTAATTTTTAAAATTTTTACCATAAAAGGCAGCGAAGACTTATCAAATCTGTTTTTTCAAAAACCGCCAAGAACCGTTACTTAGTTTTAATTTTATCAATCCACCCCTTCGTGCGCTACTTCAACATTAGATAAATTTTTAGTGAACTTCTTTGTCTAAATATCTTAATAGATAATCAACTCAGATGATCAACTAGTTACATTATATATCATATGAATAATTTTGTAAAGAATTATTTCGAGCCGTAACAAAAACAATTAATTTGCGCTTAATATAAAGCCGCTTACTTTTTCAATTTTCCGCATACTGTGGGCATTTTATCTTGTTATTTATGAAATCATTTCATCATCTGTATTTGTTTTTAGCAATGCCCCTACTCAATGCTAAAGACAATAAATATAAATTTTAATTGATAATCCACTTATTTACTGTATTTTATTATGATATAATGGATTTTTAGTTTTATATTTTATTAGGTATTAGGAAAGGAAAAATTATGGAGTCTTATTTTAGATATGATGTAGTTATAATAGGTGCGGGCCATGCCGGAATCGAGGCGGCATTAGCCTGCGCACGCTTAGGTGCAAAAACAGCAGTGTTCACAATCAATCTCGATTCTGTTGGAAATTGCCCTTGTAGTCCGTCGATTGGAGGTACAGCTAAAGGGACTCTCGTGCGTGAACTTGATGCACTTGGCGGAGAAATGGCAAAAACTACGGACGAATGTTTCTTGCACAGCAAAATCTTAAATTCAGGCAAAGGAGCAGCTGCAAGGTCACTGAGAGCTCAAATCGACCGAGTCAGATATAAAGAAATTATGAAGTATAAAATTGAAAGCCAGCCAAACCTTGACCTTAAGCAATCTGAGATTATTGATTTGAAGCAAACCGAAAAAGGTTACTGGTTGGTAAAAACTAGATTTGAAACAAATTATATTGCCAAATGTGTTGTAATAGCTTGCGGAACTTATCTTAACGGGAAGGTACATATCGGTAGTATTTCGTATTCAAGCGGCCCGGACGGAATATTCTCCTCTAACTTTTTAGGAAGTGCTCTTCAAAGTTTAGGGATTCGTACTAAAAGATTTAAAACGGGAACTCCCGCAAGAATCCTTAAATCAAGTATCGATTTTTCAGTTCTTGAAACGGATAGCGGAGATCCGATTGTTACTCCGTTCTCATACAGTACCGAATATATCGGTCAAAATAAGGCCGTTTGCTATGTCGCCTGGACAAATTCCGAAACTAAGAGGATAGTTCTAAAAAACATAAACAAATCTGCCATGCATAGCGGTAAAATTCAAGGGATAGGCCCGCGATATTGCCCAAGCATCGAAGATAAGGTTGTTAGATTTTCCGAAAAAGAGAAACATCAAATCTTTGTAGAACCATGCGGCATCAACACGAATGAAATGTATCTTTACGGGATGTCTTCCTCTTTGCCCGAAGACGTTCAAATTGAGCTTTATAGAAGCATTCACGGATTTAAAAATTCTATGGTGATGCGTCCGGCTTACGCAATCGAATATGATATCGCCGACCCATTGCAGCTTAATGCAACACTTGAATTCAAAAACTTAAAAAACCTTTTCAGTGCAGGCCAGCTTAACGGGAGTTCCGGCTATGAAGAAGCGGCGTCTCAGGGAATTATCGCCGGAATCAACGCAGCCAGAAAATCTCAAAATAAAGAACCGATTATTCTTGAAAGGGAGAGCAGTTATATAGGTACCATGATTGACGACCTTATAACAAAGGGGGTACAAGATCCTTATCGCATGTTAACTTCGCGCGCCGAATACAGATTGATTTTACGTTTGGATAACGCCGATGAAAGGCTCATGCCAACAGGATATAAAATCGGACTCTTAAGCGATGAATCTTGGAATAAGTTCCAAATTAGGATTGAGAAAAAAGAAAAAGAAATTAAAAAAATAAAAAATACATTCATAAAACCCAGCAAAAATGTAAATGATATCCTGGGCCTTTTTGATTCTTCTCCGTTAACTCAGTCGACAAGTGTTTATGAACTTTTGAAACGTCCGGAGCTGGATTTTGAAAAACTTAACTCCTTTTATAATTTTGCCTCAAATTTATCTATAGAAACAAAAAGACATATTGAAACAGAAATTAAATATGAAGGTTATATAAAACTTCAAAATCATCAGATTGAAAAAATGAAGAAGCTTGAAAAAAAGTTAATTCCGCAAGGAATGGATTACAATTTAGTAACAAATTTAAGTTTGGAATCGAAAGAGAAATTAAAAAAAGCAAAGCCTGAAAACATTGGAGCTGCTTCGAGAATTTCCGGAGTAACTCCCGCAGACATATCAGTTTTGCTAATCTGGATTGAGAGAAATAAAGTATGAACAACTTAAATGAAAATTTAGAAAGGTTTGGAATTTTTATAAGCAAAGACAAGATTTCAAAATTCAAAAATTACTCTAGTTTTCTGAAAGAATATAATAAAAAAGTTAATCTCACATCAATAATCGACCCTGAAGAAATAGCTGAAAAGCATTTTATTGATAGTCTTTTAATTATAAAAACAATAAAAATAAAAGGTTCTGTGATCGATGTTGGCAGTGGTGCAGGGTTCCCTGGAGTTCCGCTTAAAATTTTTGATCCGCAACTTGAACTTACACTTTTAGAGAGTTGTAATAAAAAAATATGTTTCCTAACCGAACTTTCTAAAAAAATTGATGTTAAATTCACCACAATAAAAACACGTGCCGAAGTTGCGGCACATCAAGATAACTTGAGAGAAAAATTTGAAAATTGCACTGCAAGAGCTTTGGCACCATTAAACATTCTTTGCGAATTATGTTTACCTTTTGTTAAAAAAGAAGGTTTTTTGATCTCCATGAAAGGACCAAATTACGTAAACGAGATAACTGCGGCAGAAAAATCTCTACAAACAATGGGTGGAGAAATACAAACCGTTAAAAATTTCACATTGTCAAATAGCCAATCTGAACGGAACATAATAATAATTAAGAAAATAAAATCTACACCAAGTGCATTTCCAAGATCTTATTCAAAAATCAAAAATAAGCCCTTAATTTAACTAAAAACTAATACAATTGAACGGACCCAACCCTTGATGCGTAAAAAATGACTAAGAGATCTTTTATAAAGCAACATTTGCAGTCTTTACACAAATATCTTTGTTTGCCTATTAATAAAACCTTATTTTATTTTTTGAATTTTCCTGCATTTCAGGCATCTAATTTTATTATTCATGAAAATATTTTAGCTATTGTACTTATTTTGAGCAATGCCTATCTCTAAAATAACATGAAATTTTAAAAACATCGCAAAAATTAACGAAAAACAAAACATTAAAGTGATTCCACTTATGGTGCTATTATCACATAATTTAAAATTTATTCTGTTTATTCAAATCTGTATTACAAAAACATTTTACCTTTAAATGAACATAAGTTTTCCAGCTCAAACAAATCTTGATTAGAATAAAATTTTATGATTTTACATAATTAATAATGAGTTTTTTGCTTAACAGTAGGTGATTTTTTTGATAATATTTAATTTTAGAAAAAAAAATATTTTAATTTTTTTAATTGCAGTTTTTTCAACTGTGATTTTAATATTAACCGTATTGTCAAAAAATAATCATAAAGTAGGTGCGCAGAAAGAAAAGAAATTTATAAAATATGCGGAATTTACTCCAACATTCGAAGCGTTGGAATATACTATGAATATTGACATTAAAACTCATGAAAACAAAAACCATATAAGTTGGATAGATACACTGGCATATCTTTCTTCGAGATACGGAGGAGACTTTGAAAAATATAGAAACAGTCATGTAGAAGATTTTGTTAAAAGAATTAATGATGGTGAAAAAATTGAAGATTTAACTAAGAATCTAAAATTTTTTTTCTACTATAAAGAAGTGTATTCCGCGGTGCTTGGAAACTTTTTAGGGGAGTACAGAATCGAAAAACCTGAGAAAGAAGCTAAGCAAGAATATGGTCTTAAGGTGTTTTCTCCGATAGCGAAAACATTTCCATTTTGTCATTATCCTGATTTTGGAGCTCTGAGAAAATACGGTTATTCACGTCCGCACCTCGGTCATGATCTAATGTGTGCAGTCGGCACTCCGGTAATTTCAGTTGAATCCGGCACAGTTGAAGCTATGGGGTGGAATCGATACGGAGGCTGGCGCCTGGGAATCAGAAGCGATGACAAAAAACGGTACTACTATTATGCACATCTAAGACAAAACCGACCTTATCATTCGGAAATATCCGAAGGCAGCAAGGTTCAAGCAGGTGATGTCATAGGTTACGTTGGACGTACGGGATACAGTACTAAAGAAAACATGAACAATATTTCTCAAAGTCATCTTCATTTAGGAATGGAACTTATTTTTGATGAGTCTCAAAAGGATTCAAACAACGAAATTTGGATAGACCTTTACTCGATAACTAAACTTTTGCAAAAAAACAAATCGGCAGTACGAAGAGAAAATTCAACAAAAGAATTTTTTAAAAATTACAAATTCGAAGAACTATCCACTGGTCAATCATAAAGAGAATGCAGCTTTGCTAGTTAAGAGCCTTAAAATACAAAATGTATTATTGATATTTTGGATCTGGTTGTCGCTTTGCAATTGCTAAAGTAATTTGGGCATTGCTAAAGCAGACACAAATGATAAAACGATTTCATAAATAACAAGATAAAATGCCCCAACATGCGTAAAAATTCAGAAGTAAGCATTTTATAGCAGGCTCAAATTAATGTTTCTGTTACGATTTGAAGTGACCATTTACAAATTATTTAAATGATAATATAATCACCAAACTAAACATAGGGGGGTTAGTGAAAATTGATCTAAGTTAAAATAACGCACAAGGAGGTAGATGGATAGAATCGAAATTAAGTAATCGTTTTTTAGCAATTTTTGAAAAAACGAGTTTGATAAGTCTTCGTTGCCTTTTATGGTAAAAATTTTTAAAATTTGGGGAGAAAAATGAAATTTAAATTTAGAAACATGGTATTCGCAGCTCTAGCTTTTATTTTTATGGCGTCCACTGTGCCCAGCAAGGCGGTGATTGGAGATCGGGCGGACCCCCCTAAAATTAGGCTTTATTTCTAGCAATCCTGGGGCATCATCGCGTGTGAGAGATTTTATAGATGGGACGCGCTACGAAATGAGGAAAGATGGTGGAGTTATTTTTAGACTTTTTGATGTTCGAGATAGAAGTAGAGCTTATGATCAAGGCGGTCGGCTATTTAATTATAAAAATTGTTATGTTCTTTTGCAAGATTGCACTGATCACAACTTAAAAGGTTCGCGCATCCTTTATACGTTAATAGACGCGCAAGATCCTGAGCGGTATAGACGTATCAAATATTTGAAAGAAGAATTTTCGAGCACTACTGAATTAGTTGCAGTCGTATATAATACGATGACCGAAGTACACCTCGAAATAGTGAAAGGTGAA
This sequence comes from Oscillospiraceae bacterium, assembly GCA_031275995.1. Classification (GTDB taxonomy): domain Bacteria; phylum Bacillota; class Clostridia; order Oscillospirales; family Acutalibacteraceae; genus Improbicoccus. Next base: position 5,582 of record JAISNY010000041.1, read on the forward strand.
TTATTGGATAAAAGTAAAGATTATAGTATGAAGCATGTTATTTCAGAGGAGTTTCTAGCGAAAGATATTAAGGCTGTAGTATCAGCCACAGCCTTGGCTGATATGGTACAAAGAACTGGTACTACGCTTTTTATACCTAATCGTGATTCTTATCCTTCAAGATCTAATATTTCAAAAATTATTCCGGCGGTGGACAAAGCTCCTGCCTCTCCCGTGAACGAAGTTCCTGCCTCTGACGTCATTTTTGAGGACAGAATCCCTTTTGCGGCTGGCTCTGATGACCCATCACGGGCGATGGATGTGACGTCTGGCCCCGATGTGGGCAAAGCTCCTGCCTCTCCTGTCGTGAGCGAAGCTCTTGCCTCTCCTGTCGTGAGCGAAGCTCTTGCCTCTGACGTCAGTTTGGAGGACAGAATCCCTTTTGCGCCTGGCTCTGATGACCCATCACGGGCGATGGATGTGACGTCTGGCCCCGATGTGGGCAAAGCTCCTGCCTCTCCTGTCGTGAGCGAAGCTCTTGCCTCTGACGTCAGTTTGGAGGACAGAATCCCTTTTGCGCCTGGCTCTGATGACCCATCACGGACGATGACGTCTAGCCTCGATGCCGACGATGTCGTGAGCGAAGCCCCTTCCAAGAAAATGGGGGTGCTTGAAAGATTTCGCGCGTGGTTGATTAAAATTCTTAGTTGATTAAAAAGCTTTTTGGAATTAGAGCATAAACTTTTTCTCGTTATCAAATATGAAGAACGTCAATTGACGTTCTTTTTTATAATTTTAATAAATTTCTAGTAATTTTGAGTTATTTTGTTTATTTAGAATTTGATTTTTGGAACTTCTATAAAAACTGCATATACAAATCGCGCTTATATCAAAAAATTTCTCACATTGACGCAGATCTACGATATCTGGAAATCGCACAGTTTAATTGACCTAGCCAACATAGCTGAAAAAGCACAAACTTACACAGTTGAGCGAATGAATCGACTTTTACTACCTCGCAAGATTTTCAAGAAAAACATATTGTTTGTCGAAAAGTATTGAAATAATTTCTAATCCTGTTTTGCTGTTTATGAACAAATG
>JAISNY010000025.1 GCA_031275995.1 Oscillospiraceae bacterium
AAAGTTTTGGAACTCGACGAAATGTATGTTAATTTTAAAAAAACATTTGGCTTTGGACGGCGTAGAGCGAGAAACAAAAAACTTGTCGGTTTTCAACTTGGAACACGAGAAACAAAGTATTTTGAAAAACTTTCACAAAAAATTGCTCACATTGATGCCGAAATTTATGCCACAGACGGCTGGGAGTCATACGATTTAATTGATCCGGCAAAACATGTAATCGGCAAAGCTCATACTTTTACTGTTGAAAGGGACCAATCGTCTTTTACGTCATTATATTGCTCATTTTGCAAGAAAATTCTACTCTGTTTCAAAATCTTTTTCAATGATTTCTAATTCTATTCTGTTGTTTGCTTATCGTAAATCTTTGGAATATATCCACATTTAGCACCACCTAAATAATAGGATCTAGACTAATTTACGCTTAGGCTTGCGTTACAGAAAACACTATGGTACAATGATGATGTTAAGTTTTGGAATTGTGGAGGTTGTTTTTTTGCCAAATATTAAGTCTGCTAAAAAAAGAGTTAGAGTTACTAAAGTTAAAACTTTAAGAAACAAGAGTCTCAAATCTGAGTTGAGGACTGCGCTTAAAAAGGCGGCCCACAGTAAAGAGTGTATTTTGCAAGCTATAAGTTCAGTTGACCGTGCTGTTTCCAAGGGGATCTTGCATAGGAATAACGCCGCAAGAAAAAAAAGTGCGCTTGCTAGGTTGTTGCGTGCGAGTGATTCAGGAGTATAGATGGCTTCTGTTTTGGTGGCGATGAGCGGGGGAGTAGATAGTTCTTGTTCTGTTGCATTGTTGTTGCAGAAGGGTTATGATGTTGTTGGAGCAACGTTTAAGTTATTTGAGCCTAATGCGACAAGTTTGCGGCATTTGGGAGATGCTGCGTCCGTTGCGAAATTGTTAAGGGTGAATCATTTAGTTTTTGATTTTATTGATGATTTTAAAAAGAAAGTGATGGATTATTTCGTGAAGGAATATCTATCGGGTAAAACTCCGAACCCGTGCGTTGTTTGTAACAAAAATATCAAATTTGGTAAAGCGCTCGAGCGTGCTCAGGAGCTTGGTTTTGATTTCATTGCTACAGGTCATTATGCCAGAGTGGAATTTGATGAAAGTTCCGGGCGTTTTTTAATAAAAAAATCGTTGAAGGGTAAAGACCAGAGTTATTGTCTTTATACTTTGAACCAGAAGCAAATTTCTCGTGTTATTTTTCCTCTTGGAGGCTTTGAAAAATCGGAAGTCAGAAGTATGGCCAAAGATTTTGGTATCGGCGTTCATAATAAGCCAGATAGTCAGGATATTTGTTTTATCAGTGGTAATCATTATGATTTTATCAAGTATTACTTAGGCGAAGAGGAAAAATCCGGAAATTTTGTTGATGAATCTGGAATAGTTTTAGGTAAGCACAAAGGAATAAGCAGATATACCGTTGGTCAGCGTAGGGGTATTGGGATAGCGCTTGGCGAGCGTGCTTACATAAAGAAAATTAATCCCATTGAAAATACTATTACCCTTGCAATTGCAGATCCGCCACGTGGTAATCATTTGGTTGCTAGCGATCTTAATTTTATTCCGTTTGAAAAATTGACTGATTCGATTCGAGTTACAGCGCGAACTCGTTATAACTGCAAAGAAGTTTCGGCTACGGTTTTGCCGATTTCGGAACACGAAGTAAAAGTAATTTTTGATGAAAACATTGAATTTATTGCTCCCGGGCAATCGGTAACTTTTTACGATGGCGATATTCTAGTAGGCGGAGGAGTTATAAATTAGAAAAATGGAGACATCGTTAAATGTATTGAGCCATGTTTAGTTTGTGGTGCCAAAAGAAGATTTAAGTTTATTTTTTTCTGGCAATCAGGGGGAATTATAAATTAAAAAAAAATTAATTTCCGGATTTGGTTTATTTACCAATAAAATTTTGGATGCGGTTTTTCCTAAAAAATGTGTTTGCTGTCGGGCATTAGGTGGGACTATTTGTGAAAATTGTTTAAAGGATGTTGAGAAGGAATTTTCTCCAAAAATGTTTTGTATTGATGGAGGTTTTGTATGTAATTCTGCATTTAGATACGAAGGACGAGTAAGGGATGCCATTAAAAATTTTAAATTTTCAAACGTAAAAAGAGGCGCTCAGGTTTTTGATGTTTGGTTATCGAAAGTGAAAAATTATTCTGGAAAAATAAATTGTGTTTGTTCGGTACCTATGTTTGAAAATAGACAGAAAGAACGAGGTTACAATCAATCGGAAGTCTTAGCACGTTCATTAGCTCAAATTTTGGGTCTTCCTTTTGAAAATGTTATTAAAAAAACAAGGGACAATCTTTCGCAGAGAGGTCTTGGCTCGGATGAAAGAAAAGAAAATGTTCATGATGTCTTTTCTGTTTCTTCCTGTGTTAAAGGTAAAAGTGTTCTTTTGGTGGATGACGTCGTCACTACTGGTGCGACTCTTTTTGAATGTCTATCATTGCTATGTCTTGCCGGCGCAAAAGCGGCAGAAGGCCTGACACTTGCAAATGTTAAATTAAGCAAGTAATTAAAGTGTTATCCGGCAGAAGAAAAATTATTATCCGATATCGCCATTCGCTGATAATTATAAATTTTTAGCACTCACAGTTGTTAATTGATTTTTAAAATTTTTTTTATCGGTTTTGAGAAGTGTGTTGCAAGTACACAATTTATAATATTTTTTATTAAATTAAAAGGAATGATTATAGTAAATATAGACCGCTTTAATGCGTTTGGATCCATTAAATGCAATAGAGTCCAAAACATATAACTTACAGGTGTTTTGACTAAAATATAAATTAACGTTCCCATAGCTACATAAAAGATTATGTGTTTCTGTTTTTTTCTATAAATTCCTAAAAATATTATTGTTATAAAAGATAGCATACGTATAAAAAAACCTGGCCAACCAGCAATACTGAAAAGTAACAATCTCAGGAATGAAACTACAACCAAAATCGTTAAACCGGAAGGTATTCCGAAAAGTAGTGCAGCAACGAACGCCGGAGCATCTGAAATATCAAGTTTTAAAAACGGAACAAACGGAACAGCTAAAACCCGTCCGAACATTGCAAGCAGCAAAGAAATTGCGGCTAAAAGTGAGTTTATAGATATTGTCTGAGCTCTCATTTGTTTAGTTATTTTTTACTACTCCCCTTCACCAACTATACAAAATATTAATTTTGTATAGTTATACAGATCTGACCCCACTTTTCTCTTAAGTTAAACCAAAATTGGTACATATCACAAACCATAAGATATTTAAACCTCTGTATGATTTTTTAACAGGTCAATTTCTATATTTTAACATCAACAACAATTTTTGGTATATTTTTAGTAGAATAATCTTCATTTAATCTATTGTATTTAAATATTAACATAGTAATATCATCGGATTGTCCTACACCAACAGAAAAACTATCAACTTTGGATTTAATTTTCTCTAACATATCCTTGAGAGAACAATTTGTATAATCTATTTCGTTTACTAATTTAATAAGACGTTCTTCAGAGAAAATTTGATTATCTGAATTAAATGCCTCAGTAATTCCATCAGTATAGAGGAAAACGAAATCCCCCGAAGAAAGAGTGATTTTTTCTGATTCATATTTTACATTAGGCATTCCGCCTAAAACAAAATGTTTTTCCGCTTCAAAAAATTTAAAAGGCTCGGGCATTTTTTTAATCATGGGTGAAGTATGGCCGGCATTAGAGAAAATAAGATTACCCGTTTCAAGATTAATGATTCCTAAAAAAGCTGTTGCAAACATCCCTAAATTATTACCATGATAGAGATAGTTGTTCACGTTGAAAAAGATGTCTCCGGGGTCACTGCCAGAAGTGGCATAACCTTTAATTAACATTTTAACCATTACCATGAACATTGCAGCTGAAATTCCTTTGCCTGAAATATCGGCAATTACAAACGCTAGGTTTTTATCGTCAATCATAAAAACATCATAAAGGTCGCCACCCACCAGTTTGGCCGGATACATACAGGCATAAACATCGAATTCTTTATTTTTTAAAAAGTTCGTTAAATCATGTGGCAGCATCGAATTCTGAATTTTGCCTGCAATTTTAAGCTCTGTAGTTATTTGTTCTTCCTTTGCAACTATACCTTTAATATTTTTGATGTAAATTTTGATGTCTGATATCATTTTATTAATTGACAACGCTAAAGCTCCAATTTCATTTTTGCTCTTTACAAAAATTTTATCTTTTTTTATTTCAGAGTGATCTGATTCGACAAATGCTTCTGTAAATTTAGAGATTTTTTCAATCGGTTTAGTCACAAAAATTTCAATACACAAATAAAGAGCTAAAGAACTAAAAATCAAAATTAACCCGATGTAAAAAATCAACCGATAAACCAATGAATTAATTTCTTTCATAAGTCTGATTTCACTTATATCAAGGCCTATAAAAGCTATGTCTTTACCTTCTGAATCTTTAACGGCTACAAACGCAGAAACCAATTCTCCAAAATATTCATCACGATAAATTTGAAGATTTTTTGAACTGACGCCCTTGTAAACTATTTCCTTATTTTCGTCTGGAACCATTGCGCCAAGTTTTTCTCTGGTCTGACCTTGTTTGTTTTCTTCGATTGTGTCATAGATATATATGAGTTTTCCGTTATCATCAAGCGCCAAAACATAAAGGTATTTAAGATTAAGCTTAGTTCTTGCATCATCCAAAGAACTAATAATTTTTTCGTAATCGTCGTCTGGCTTTAAAGTACTTTTATAATTTAAAATTTTTCCTGCATCTAGGTAATAAGCTACCAAATTGCCTGCCTCATTCATCTTCTTACTAAATTCATTTAAAATTACAGGTTTAAATAAAAATCTGAAAAAGATGATTAATGAAACCACAAAAATAATAGAAAAAAATATTACTATCATAAAAATATTGTATGAAAGCCTGTGATGATTTTGTTTCTTTATATTTCCATTAATCTTATTTATTTCTACTCACCTCCCAGTTCTTTAAGAGATATTATATCATACATTGAGTATTATAATTTAGCGAAATTAAATGTTTTTTAACTAGTTGATCTATCAGACGTTTAACAAAGTTTTCGCAATTTTATAATCATTCACCGTAGTGATCTTTATGTTAGAAAATTCACCCATTACAATATGAACCGGATGTCCTCTGAGAATAAAAATTTTACAGGCATCGGTTAAAGAATTTTTATCTTCTTGGTTCAAATCGTTATAAAAAATTTTTAGTTTACTCATTTTAAAACTTTGTGGAGTTTGGCCCAAAAACATGAAATTTCTGTTCGGAATTTCCTCTATAATTTTTTTATCTTCCGAACTCCGGATTATTGTATCGTGCGAGCACACCACGGTATTGCATGCACCAAATTTCTTTGCCGCCGCGATATTTTCTTCGATAATTTTCAATGTTACAAATGGACGTACGGCATCATGAGTTACAATTATATGTTCCTCGATGATTCCAAATTTTTCTTCTAAAAATTTTATTATATTCATTATAGTTAAATTTCTGTCATCTCCTCCCTTGACGATCATAACACGCTCGTCCGTGATATTAAATTTTAACAGAATATCACTTGCATATAATTTCCAATCTTTATGTATGCCTATACAGATGCAGTCGAACTGTCTACATAATAAAAATTTTTCAAGAGTATGAATCAATATTGGCTTATCACCCAAATTCATAAATTGTTTTGGAAACTCGCTTATACCCATTCTCAAACCTAATCCACCGGCTACGATTGCACCAAAAATCATAAATTTACCTCCGTATCCTTTTTCTTATAACGACATCGCTAAGCATTCACGGAACGGACTCGGAACCCTGTTCACATGCCTAATCTGCAGTCTTTGCACAAATATCTTTGTTTACTTCCTAATAGAACCGAATTTTAATTTTTCAAATTTCCCGCATTTGGGGAATTTAATTTCGTTATTCATGAAAATATTTCAGCAGTTGTACCTATTTTTAGCAATTCCAATCAAACTTCTTCCGTTTCAAGATCCAACTTGGTCGAAAAATCAATTAAATCTTTGTCTTCAATATAAAATTCATCAAGGATTTCAGAATCTACCCTGTCCAGCTCACTACGTGGAAGAAGCGAAAGAAGTTTCCAACCTAAATCTAAACTTCCGTTGATAGAACGATTTTCGTGCATTCCTTGATTTATAAACTCACTCTCGAAAAACTTCCCAAATTTTAAATATGTCTTATTAATTTCTACTAGGCTGTCTTCACCTATGACAGAAGCGAGTGAACGAATTTCTATTACTTTTGCATAAGCAGCAAATAATTGGCTTGAAAGATCTTTGTGATCTTTTCTTGTAAAATTCTGACCAATTCCATCTTTCATAAGTCTAGAAAGAGAAGGAAGAATAGCGATAGCAGGAGAAACACCCCTTGCCTCTAGACTTCTATTAAAAACAATTTGACCTTCGGTAATATATCCGGTAAGATCTGGCACAGGGTGAGTTATGTCATCGTCGGGCATAGTCAAAATCGGAATTTGAGTTAACGAACCTTTTTTACCTTTAACCACTCCCGCCCGCTCATAAATGGAAGCTAAATCTGAATAAAGATAGCCCGGGTAACCCTTATATCCCGGAATTTCTCCTATTGAAGAGCTGAATTCACGTAAAGCTTCCGCATAAGCAGTCATATCAGTCATTATGACCAAAACATGCATATCCAATTCAAAAGCCAAATATTCAGCTGCAGTAATCGCACACCGCGGAGCCAATATCCGTTCTATTACGGGGTCGTTTGCAAGGTTCAAAAACATCACGACTCTATCAATCACACCAGATTCCTCAAATTGGCTCCTAAAGTATGCCGCCACATCACTTTTAACACCCATTGCAGCAAAAACAACTACAAAATCATCTTCGTTCTCAGCGATACTTGCTTGGCGTGAAATTTGTGATGCCAATTCATTATGTTTCATACCTGGACCGGAAAAAATCGGAAGCTTTTGTCCCCTTACGAGTGTGATAAGCACATCTATGGAAGAAATTCCAGTACATATATAATTTTGAGGATATACCCTAGCAACCGGATTCATAGGAACTCCGTTTACATCACGTCTGACTGCAGAAAAAACTTCACCTAATTCGTCGAGAGGTTTACCAGTACCATTAAAAACCCGACCTAAAATTTCTTTAGAAACTGCAATCTCCATAGGGCGCCCGCTAAATTGAGTTTGAGTATTCGAAAGCGAAATAAGAGAAGTTCCTTCAAAAACTTGTATAACCGCAATGTCTCCTTCGAGCAGCACTACTTTTCCTTCTCTTACGGATCCATCATCGAGTTCAATTCTTGCAAGCTCTTCATAACATACATTTTTAACACCCTCAACAGCAAGCAAAGAACCCCTTATTTCCTTTGCGCCTTTGTATTTGATAATCAAAATTCTTCACTCCCGTCAAACTACTTTCCGCAAATCATCGAATTCAAGTCTTTACAATATAACTTTATAACTTTTAATGCCCTCGACGGCAAGAAATAAATCTTCGGTTCAATACAATAATTGATTTATTTCGACTATTGATCGAAAAGAACACTAAAAAATCACAAATAAAAACAGGCTCCCGACCTCCAAAATTTTAAACTAAATTGCGTACTTAGTAAAATGACAAAATTTGGCAGTATACCATTAAAAATATAGCACGATAAAGATTAAATTACCGAGCCAAACCGAGCGTGGAAACAGATTTATTCACAAATTCCCTAAAAAGAGGATGTGCATTATTTGGCCTGCTCTTAAACTCAGGATGAAATTGAACGGCTACAAAAAACCTATGTTTAAAAATCTCAACCGACTCAACAAGCACACCATTCGGAGAAAGCCCAGAAATAGTCATACCGTACGTCTCAAATTGTTCACGGAACTTATTGTTAAACTCATATCTATGACGATGTCTTTCGAAAATCTCAGACTTGCCATAAATGCTCTCCATCAGAGAATCCTTTTTTATATGACAACAACAGGACCCTAAGCGCATGGTGCCACCTTTTTTTAAAACCCCGCGCTGCTCTTCCATTAGATCAATAACGGGATTTTCATTTTTAGGATCAAATTCACTAGAATTTGCATCTGAAATACCTAAAACGTTTCTGGCGAACTCAATCACAGCAACCTGCATCCCTAAACAAATTCCCAAAAACGGCACATTGTTTTCACGAGCATAACGAACCGCGCAAATCATGCCATCAATGCCACGCGAACCAAATCCGCCAGGAACTAAAATCCCGTTACAATCTCCAAGCATTTCTGAAATCGTGAAATCGGTTAACAATTCAGAATCAATCCATTTAATCTCCACAGCAGTGCTAAAATAGAACCCTGCATGATTTAGCGCCTCGGCTACAGAAAGATAAGCGTCACGTAATTTAACATATTTTCCTACAATTGCGATTTTTATTTTATATTTTATATTCTCGCCATCCCGAAGCATTTGCTTCCATTCTGAAAGGTCAAGGGGACGACATTTAAGCCCAAGTTCCCTAACGACAATGTTAGAAAAATCACTCTTTTCAAGCAAAACAGGTGCATGATAAATCGAAGAGAGTGTATAATTTTCAATAACACAATCAAGTTTGACATTACAAAAAAGTGCAATTTTATCCCTTAAACTTTCGCCTATTGGGTGCCGGCTACGCGTCACGATGATATTAGGATTTATTCCAGCAGCACGCAATTCCCTCACGGAATGCTGAGTAGGTTTAGATTTTAACTCTCCGGTGCTTTCTACAAAAGGCACCAGCGTAACATGAATAAACAAACAATTTTCTGCACCAACCTCAAAGGCAATCTGACGAATAGCCTCCAAAAAAGGCTGGATTTCCATGTCACCAACCGTACCGCCAATTTCCGTTATAACAACGTCAGCCTTAGAACTTTCCATGAGCGAATAAATAAATTTTTTGACTTCATTGGTCACATGAGGAATAACCTGGACCGTATTACCTAAATACTCTCCCCTACGTTCATTTCCTATTACCACTGAATAAATTTTACCGGCGGTAAGGTTAGAAAACTCCGTCAAATTTTCATCAATGAACCGCTCGTAGTGACCCAAATCGAGATCAGCTTCAGTTCCGTCCTCAGTAACAAAAACCTCACCATGCTGATAAGGACTCATCGTCCCTGGGTCAACATTTATATAGGGGTCAAGCTTCTGTGCCGCAACCCGCAAGCCACGCCGCTTAAGAAGACACCCAAGCGAAGCGGCAGTAACGCCCTTACCTACGCCCGAGACAACTCCTCCAGTAACAAAAACAAATTTACTCATATAATCTATAACCTAACACTCAAGTTTTTCTAATTGTATCATTATTATCAAACAAGTCAAGATAAGCCAATAAAATCTAAATTTCCAAAAATATTTGATTAAATTTTTTATTCAAATTAAAAATGCAACGTCTTGTAAGACCTAAAACATTAACTCAAATATCCAAATTGACAACATAGCGCGCATTTTGCTCTATAAAATCACGTCTTGGCTCGACTTTTTCACCCATCAAAATTGTAAAAACCTCGTCCGCCAGCGTAGCATCCTCCAAAGAAACTTTAAGCATAACACGCGTTTCCGGATTCATTGTGGTTTCCCAAAGCTGAATAGGATCCATTTCACCTAAGCCTTTATAACGCTGAATTTCAGCCTGACCACCGACCTCCGAAAGAATAGCATCACGCTCTTCATCAGTAAAGGCATAGCGATGCTTTTTAAATTTCGTAATTCGATAGAGTGGAGGTTTTGCAATGAAAATATGACCATCTTCAATAACTTTGCGAAAGAATCTGAAAAAAAATGTTAATAAAAGAGTACGAATATGAGAGCCATCAACGTCTGCGTCGGCCATTATTATTATTTTATTATATCTGAGTTTTGAAATATCTAAATCAGAGCCTATACCACACCCCAACGCAGTTACTACGGGCATAAGTTTTTCATTGCCGTAAACTTTATCAAGACGAGCTTTTTCCACGTTGAGCATTTTACCGCGGAGCGGCAAAATCGCCTGAAAATACCTATCTCGCCCGCCTCTAGCCGAACCTCCTGCAGACTCCCCTTCCACTACATATATTTCTGTTTCTCTAGGATCCTTAGATTGACAATCAGAAAGAGCACCAGGCAGCGAGGCGGATTCCATCACTGTTTTGCGCCTAACTAGATCCCGTGCTTTTTTAGCCGCCTCACGAGCCTTAGCAGAAGCTGAAGCCTTTTCTACTATGGACCTAGCCGACGCAGGATTCTCTTCCAAATAATCTTTTAATTTTTCACTGACAGTTCTTTCAACCAGAACCTTGATTTCACTATTTCCGAGTCTTGCCTTAGTTTGGCCCTCAAATTGCGCTGAAACAAGCTTAACACTTATGATTGCACATAAACCTTCGCGGACATCTTCACCCAAAAAATTTTTATCAGATTCCTTTAAAAAACCAAAACTGCGAGCATAAGAATTCATCACTTTTGTTAAAGAAACCTTAAAACCTTCTTCATGCGTACCGCCATCGTTTGTGTGAATGTTGTTAGCAAAAGATATCAAAAGTTCATTGTAACTAACATTATACTGCATAGCAATTTCGACCGAAGCAGACCCATCCTCAGATTCTGCTGAAAAATGTATAACATCTTCATGTATAACATCTAATGCTCGCTTTTTATGGATAAACTCCACAAAACTAGAAATCCCGCCATCGTATTTAAAAGTTTCAGAAGAACAACCATCTCTTAAATCTTTGAAACATATCTCCAAACCAGCATTGAGAAATGCCTGCTCTCGTAAACGACTAGCCAAAATGCAAGAATCATAATCAGTAGTTTCTTTAAAAATTTCGCTATCCGCCTTAAATTCAACCAAAGTACCGCGATGCTCAGAACTCTGGGTTTTAATTAAATCAGAAACGGGATTTCCTCGCTCAAACCTCTGCTTATAAGAAAAACTGCCGTCAAAAACTTCGACTTCAAGCCATTCCGAAAGAGCGTTAACAACCGAAGAACCAACGCCGTGGAGTCCGCCGGCAACTTTATAACCTTGACCACCAAATTTTCCACCTGCATGGAGAACCGTAAAAACAACAGTAACAGCGGGCACACCCATCTTAGGATGCACTCCAACGGGTATGCCTCTCCCATTGTCACGAACCCTAACCACGTTTCCGGGCAAAATTTCAACTATTATTCTGCTGCAAAATCCTGCAAGAGCCTCATCTACGGCGTTATCAACAATTTCATGCACCAAATGATGAAGTCCCTTAACACTGGTAGATCCTATATACATACCCGGACGTTTACGAACCGCCTCAAGCCCCTCAAGCACTTGAATTTCTTGAGCTCCGTACCTAAATTCCTCTTTTTGATTCCTTTCTTCCAATAAACTCAAACCAACCTTATTAATTTAGTTAAATAACCAATAAATATCATTATTGAAATGCCAAAACCTATTTTCATACTCCAAAATTAAGTTCAACTTTCATTTTCAAATTTAACAATTTACAGCTTTAAAATTGTAAAAATAAACTCTATCTAACTCCAAATAAATGAAAATAAGTAACAACATTAATTAAAGCGGTTAAAATAAAAAGCACAATCGCAATGAATCTGGTCCACTTTGCCAGAAAAACATCAATCGACCTAGTTTTACCTTCACTTAAAAATGTTTTGCCGCCACTGCCGGTCATCACGTTTCCCAAACTCTTTTCTTTACCTTCCTGAAAAAGCACAACTAAAGTTATAATCACAGAAAAAAATATTAGAAGCACGCCGCATAAAATTTCAAAAGTACTCAACAGACAGCCCTCCTTTTTTCCCCTACCTTGTTGCAAGTGCCCGCTCTAACCAAACACTGCCTACATCGATCGCTTCGTAAAAGCCATCCCTTTCACTAGATTTAACCGCCACACCGTTCTTCCTGTGTATCACAGAAGAACTCCTTAAAAGAGACACTTTAGCCTTTTTCGAAACCTTTATGCCGCCAGATTGACAAAAATCCGACAAATCAATTTCGATCACATAATCATCTTTAGCAATATCGCCCAAAAAAACCCTATCACCACTCCTTACCAAAGGCTTACCTTTGTAAGAAAGAGCCGCTACCTCATTTAACAATTACATTCCTCCCCTTATTATGGATCATATCAAAATTAACATTGTATTTCAAGACTTCGAGAAAAATTCGCTCTTATTTTTATAAAACAACTTATCAACTATAAGCGCGATGGCATTGTCTCCAGTAACGTTACATGCCGTTCCAAATCCGTCCTGGCAGACATGAAGTGCAATCATTAAAGCAATCATTTGAGGATTAAAACCAAGAAAAGACGAAAACAAACTCGATGCCGCCAAAATAGCGCCGCACGGAACTCCTGGGGCCGCTATCATCATTATTCCTAGCGACAATATAAAAGGAACCATAATTGAAAAATTCACAGGATATCCCGATATATTCATAACTGCAATCGAACAGGAAGTAATGGAAATAATGCTACCGGTAAGGTGAATCGTAGAACAAAGCGGAATTACAAATCTACATACTCCCTCGGAAACTCCGTTTTTTCTTGCTGCTTCCAGTGCAACAGGAATCATCGCAACGGAAGATTGAGTAGCCAAGCACGTGAGATAGAGTTGAATAACATTTCGCAAAAGGATAAACGGATTACGTTTGGAAACAAGACCTGCTAAAAGAAATTGCAGAAAAATAGAAAGCAGATGCAATACGATTATAATTAAAAATACCTTATAAAAAGTTTGGACTATAGTCATCATTTTACCGGAAGCGGCTAGCTTAACAAACGTACATAACACGTAAAAAGGCAAAATTGAAACTATTACCTTTCTAACAAAAATTTCAATTATTTTATAAAAATCGTTTACAACCTTTTTAAGAGTCTCGCACCCTGCCAAATTAATTCCAAAACCCACAACGAAGGAAATGATAATAGCAGGAATCACTTCAACGATGGGTTTTACTTCAATTTTAGGTAAATTGGAAAAAATATTAATTTGTGATTGAGAATTATTTAAAATGCCTAAAGATGAAATATTGCCGCCGCTAAAAAATTTGCCTAAAAAATTTATACCTACGAAACATGCAGCAAAAGCCGATATGAACATGAATAAGTAAGAAATTACAACAGTAAAGCCTAAAATTTTACCAGAAGAACTTTCCATGGAAACGATTCCTTGAGTTACGAACGCAATAACAATCAAAGGTACGAAGAAAGAAATAAAAGTACTTAACATCGAACCTAAAGCCACAAACATATCTATTGCAACGCCAGAAACATTTAAACCAATTAAAATACCGCTAAAAATCGCGACAAAAATAAAAATCAAAAGCTTAGATCTTTTTAGAGATTTAAACAAAATATCAATCTCCTCAAGCAATTTTTTTCCAATATACAAGCTCATACCCTCGAAAATCTGAAACAACCAATGCGCAAAAACCAAAATTCAAAGCTTAAGTAAATTATTTTTTTCACAGCGAATGTTCCCGAAAATTCTAAAAATAGAATTAATAAACGCAAGAAGCTCAAAATTCAAAATCTAACGAAATAATTAAGTTTTTAAAAATCGGAAACATCTAAAATATTTAAGAAAAATTTGCAAAAGCAGCCTTGAATACCGCATCAAGATCTTCCGCAATCACAAAATTTACCTCTTTTTTAACGGCAATATCGATGTTCACCAGATCATGTTCGTTCCCAGCAGGAATTATTACAGTCTTTACACCTGCGCGATAGGCTGCCATCGTTTTTTCTTTCAAGCCTCCAATAGGTAAAACACGCCCCTTAAGAGTAATTTCACCAGTCATCGCAACGTCCTGACGAGCAGGCACGGAACTAAGCGCAGAAACGAGAGCAGTAGTCATGGTGACGCCCGCTGATGGACCATCCTTAGGTACAGCACCCTCCGGAGCATGAATATGAATGTCATAATGATTATAAAAATCGTCACTGATTCCTAATTTTTCAGAGTTACTTCTAATATAGCTCACGGCAAGTTTCGCAGATTCTTTCATTACATCACCCAAGGAACCTGTAACACAAAGCTTGCCTTTACCTTTCATCAGAGAAACTTCAATCGGCATTGTTTCACCGCCCACGGCGGTCCAAGCAAGGCCGCGCACAACACCAACTTCTGCTGAAAAATTATCGTCCTTTTTAAATTTATAAGGTCCAAGTGTATCTAAAATTTTCTTTTCATTAATTTTCACACTCTTTTCATTCCCGGAAACTATCACCTTAGCAGCTTTTCTCATTAACGAGGCAATTTTACGTTCAAGTTCCCGTACGCCAGCCTCACGAGTGTAATTGTCTATTATTACACGTAATGCAGCATCCTCCAAAGAAAAATTCCTCACTTTTAACCCATTCTTTTTAAGCTGCTTAGGAATCAAATGCCGCTTGGCGATGCTAAATTTCTCTTCGTGAGTATAACTATAAAGGTTAATCACTTCTAATCTATCAAGCAGTGGCCTTGGGATTTCACTTCTGTCGTTAGCTGTCGCAATGAAAAAAACCTGACTCAGGTCAAAATCTAAATCTACATAATGGTCACAAAAAGCTTTATTTTGTTCAGGGTCAAGAGCTTCAAGCAAAGCGGCCGCCGGATCTCCACGATAAGTTCTCGTAATTTTATCAATTTCATCGAGCAAAATTAAAGGATTTCTCGTACCAACTTTTTTTATAGCAGACAAAATGCGTCCACACATGGCACCCACATAAGTTTTACGGTGCCCTCTGATCTCAGATTCATCGTTAATTCCACCGAGTGAAATTCTTGCATATTTTCTCCCCAAAGCTTTGGCCAAAGATTGAGCAATAGAAGTCTTTCCCACACCCGGCGGACCTACAAAACATAAAATCTGAGCTCCTATATTTTTGGAAAGCTGCCTGGAAGACAAAAATTCAAAAATTCTTTCCTTCACATCTTTTAATCCATAATGCTCTTTCTCAAGAATTTTTTCAGCTTTTTTAAGATCAAAATTTTCTTTGGAAAATTTATTCCAGGGCAACGATAGGCAAAAATCCAAATATGAACGTAAAACATTGGATTCAACAGCCATAGACGGCATTTTGGAATAACGCCTTACCTCATCGAGAAGTTTTTCTTCATTTGCTTTTAAAAGCTTGAGCGATTTGATCTTGTTTCTAAATTTAGTCGCTTCCAACCTGGGGTCGTCCTCTTCACCCAATTCTTCGGAAATCACTTTCATTTGCTCACGCAAAAAATATTCTTTCTGATGGCGATCGACAGTATTTCGCAACTTGATCGCCAAATCATTTTCAATCTTCATAACATCAAACTCACGAGCCAAACAAACAACAAAACGCTCAAGTCTGAAATCACCATTAAGCTCTTCTAAAATCTTTTGCTTATCTTCAGCTTCAAGCGGTATATTCGAAGCCATAAAATCAGCAAGCTGCCCTGAATCCCTAATTGCATGCACACCGACAGCCAGATTAGAAGGCAATTTGTTGGAAATACCTAAATATCCCATGAATATATCGCGCGCCCGACGAATCAAAGCCCTGCAGGCATTAGTATCTGCACCTTTAATTTCTTCGAGAGTACGAATTTTGACTTTTAAAAAAGGCCTAGTATGAACAAAATCCACAACCTCAGCACGACGAATTCCCTCTACGAGCGCCCTCGCCACACCGCTTGGTTGATGAATTATTTGCTTAACTTTAGCCTGAATTCCCACTTTATATATTTCTTCTGAAGACGGATCGTTAACAGCAACATCAGTCTGAGCAGTCATAAACACCATTTGACCGTTACACATCGCGTTTTCCAACGCTAATATCGATTTTCTTCTTCCGACATCAAAATGGAGTACCACATTCGGAAACATCACCATACCACGTAACGGTACGACTGGAATAACATTTTCTTCTCCACTCACCGGCTCTTCATCCCTTAACAACATTAAATCTTGTTCTATTGTACTCATCGCCTCACCTCCTTGCCAAAATAGCTCCTCAAATTGTATTACTTTTGGCAAAAAATGCAACTTAAACACGATTAAAATTAAAAAAGAATTAAAGTAACCTACGTTTTGGCGGCTTCACTCCGGCAATTCCAAGAGAAATCGAAGCTGGTCGACGTTTTTCATTGATAGTTATCTCCGGCTCGCCAGTACCCTCAACCATATCCTTCCCTATTTTAATTTTTTCTATGTTGTAGTTGGAGGGCACGTCAAACATCAATTTTTTCAAAACTTCCTCAAAAATGGACCTCAATCCGCGTGCACCACTGCGACGTTCAATAGCTTTTTTTGCAACACATTTCAACGCTTCATCTTCGAATTCTAATGTAACATTATCTAAGTCAAAGATTTTTTTGTATTGTTTGACCAAAGCATTTTTAGGTTCTTTTAAAACCCTCAATAGCGCGGCTTCATCAAGACCTTTAAGCGCAGTCATAACAGGAAGCCTGCCGACAAGCTCTGGAATAAGACCATATTTGACCAAATCTTGAGCTACTGCTTTTGACATCCAATCGGTAACTTCGATTTCCTTCCGGCTCATCACCTTCGCACCGAAACCTAATGATGAAGTGCCAACTCGTTTTTCTATAATTTTTTCAAGTCCATCAAAAGCACCTCCGCAAATAAAAAGGATATTCGAAGTGTCGATTTGAATAAAATCCTGCTGTGGATGCTTACGACCACCCTTCGGCGGAACATTTGCAATAGTACCTTCTAAAATTTTCAAAAGCGCCTGTTGGACACCTTCTCCGCTTACATCGCGGGTAATCGAAACATTCTCAGATTTCCTAGCGATTTTATCTATTTCATCAACATAAATTATCCCGTGCTGTGCACGCTCTACGTCACAATCGGCTGCTTGAACAAGCCTAACCAAAATGTTCTCAACGTCATCTCCAACATAACCCGCTTCAGTGAGGGTAGTCGCATCGGCAATAGCAAAGGGCACTTTGAGCATTCTCGCCAGCGTTTGAGCCAAAAGAGTCTTACCTACTCCCGTAGGGCCAAGAAGCAAAACATTGCTCTTCGCAAGTTCTACATCATCGTTTTTTTCAAAGTATATCCTTTTGTAATGATTATAAACCGCGACAGAAAGCGTGATTTTTGCATCTTCTTGACCTATAACATATTCATCCAGACATCTTTTTATTTCATGCGGTTTAGGTAAAACTTGATCATCTTGAGAAAAACCCGACTTATGACCGCCATTTTTGATAAACGATCTACTTTCTTTCAAAACTGAGTTACATAAATCTATACATTCATTACATATGCATACGCCAGGGCCCGCAATAAGCCTCGCGACTTCATTTTGAAATTTTCCACAAAAAGAACAAACATGATCTTCCATCGAGCCACCTCAGCGCGAAAAATCGCAGAAACATCAAATCAACTTTCACTCTCATTGCTTTCAAAACTACGCTTTTCAATTATTTCATCGATAAGACCGTATTCAAGCGCTTTTTCCGGACCCATAATGTTGTCACGTTCAGTATCTTGTTCAACTTTTTCATAAGGTTGGCCGGTGTTTTTCGCTAAAATACGGTTAAGCTTTTCTTTAGTTCGAATCATCCAATCTGAATGAATCTTTATATCCGTAGCCTGGCCACTTATTCCACCGCCATGAGGCTGATGGATGAGAATTTCACTATTCGGGAGCGCAGTACGCTTGCCTTTGGCTCCGGCAGCAAGTAAAAACGCGCCCATGCTCGCTGCAAGGCCCATACATATAGTACGGACATCACACTTTATATACTGCATTGTGTCATAGATAGCCAAGCCATCTGTGACTGAGCCGCCAGGACTGTTGATATAAAGACTGATATCCTTTGACGAATCCTGCCCTTCGAGGTAAAGCAGCTGAGCAACAACAAGGCTTGCAGTGACTTTATTGACTTCTTCATGAAGCATAATTATACGATCATTAAGCAGCCTTGAATAAATATCATAAGAACGCTCGCCACGCCCTGTTTGTTCAATAACGTAAGGGACTAAACTCAAGCTGATTCCTCCTTAAAATACCGAAAAATTCACCTTATATTAGGCATCAAACTTTGTCTCAGCTTTTCTGAGTGTGAAAAACATTTCAAACTTATCCCAATAAAATAACAAAAGACCCTTGTTTAAGATTAATCTCAGTTTTCAGCATCGATTTGAATTTCTTCGACCGGCACATCGTATTTTGCTGCATCAAAAACAACCTTAAATGCCTTTTCAAACTTTATGTCGTCATACAACTGCTTACTTGTAATGACAGATTTAACTTCGTCAATCGGAATGTCGTATCCTTCCGAAATTTCTTTATATTTGTTTTTCACTTCTTCGTCAGAAACTGATATATTTTCTTCTGAAGCAACAGAGTTAAGAGCGATAGAAGCCTTAACCTCGTTGGACGCGTCCTTGTAGATAGATTTTTTAAAATCTTCTTTAGTTTGACCAGAAAGTTCAAGATATTCTTCCATCTCAAAACCAAAACGCTTAATCTGAGCTATAGCATCGGCGGTCAACTGCTCGCCGCGCTCATCAACTAAGGGTCTTGACTGAGAAATAACATCATCGGGAACTAAATCCACAAGACGGCTCATTACCTGTCTGTTTTTCTCGTTGGCGAATTCCCTGTCATTTCTTTTTTCCAACGCCTCCCTTAAAGCTTGCTGAAGCTCTCCAACGTTTTCTTTGCCAAGAAGCTTCGCAAAATCATCATCAAGCTCCCGTGCTAATTTTTCTTCTACCTGAATACATCTACCTTTAAAAATTACCGACTTTCCGGCAAGACGATTATCGCGGAAACTCTCTGGGAACGTCACGGGAACCTCCGCCGTTTCGCCTGCAGATAAGCCTAATATAGCCGCCTCAAGCTCCGGGAAAAGACGTCCGGTACCTAACTCCACCGAGCGATTCTCAGCCTTAACATCTTCGATTTCCTCACCGTCAGAAAAAACGCTGTAACTTACCTTGACCCTATCACCCTCTTTCGCGGGTCTTTCAACAACTTCGTATCGGGGATACCTTTGAAGGAGTTTAACAATTTCTTCACCAATTTCTTCATCGGTAACCTCTTTCTTGGCAACGTTAAACTTTATCCCCTTGTGTCTCCCGTTAAGTTCAATTACGGGAAGCACATTGCTCTCCACCTTTAACTCTGCACCATCTTGTTCGTTTGCACTAACAGCTTGAACTTCCATAGTTCTATCACTCCTTAAAATATTTTTTCCAGATTTTTTCTCTAAAAATTCAAAAACATCAGGCAATATGGCATTCATCGCATCGTTGAAAAATACCTCGGTTCCATAATGCTTCTCAACAAATTTACGGGGAGCCTTACCCTTTCGAAAGCCAGGTACCGAAAAATTTCTTAAGCTTTTTTGTATAACTTTACATATTTCCAAACGAAATTCCTCTGGCTCTACCAGAACAACGAATTCACAACGGCTCACTCCCTTTTCTTTCAAAGACAATAATTTCATCAGTTTTCATTACCCTCACTTTTTAAGAACCTGCTCTAATTGTAAATAAAAACTCAAAATAAGGCAAGACTTATTACCATTTTTCAAAGTGAAGAAAAAATTCGCAAAAAATTATTTTCCCTAATATAATGTTTGAAAAATTTCTATTCGGAGTCTTTATTTTTGATTTTCACACTTAATTTTGGAAGCTCGTCTTTCAAATATAAAATATTTGACGGAACTAGCGCTGTACTTGAGGGGAGCTGCGAAAAAATTGGAAATAGTTCGGGTCGCGCAATTTTCAGATCCTCAAAAAAAATAGTTGAACGTGAAATTGCGTTCAAAACACATGAGGACGCTTTTTTCAACGTTAAGAAATTTATTTTTGAAGAATCAACTTACCACAATTTAAATTTAAAAGAAAATATAAAAGCCATAGGTCATCGTGTAGTTCATGGAGGAAATTTTTTCAGAGCTCCCACTTTAATAGATAGTAAAGTCATAGAAAAAATACAAAAATTAGTTCCACTTGCCCCCATTCACAACGAGGCGAATCTCAACGGTATCAGAGATTGTTTTGAAACTTTTGGTGAAAGTTTGCCTCAGGTTGCTGTATTCGATACTTCATTTTTTGTGGATCTTCCTTTAAGAGCATGCACATACGCTATTCCAGAGCAATTATCTAAAAAATATGGAATTAGAAAATATGGATTTCACGGAATTTCGCACGAATTTGCTAATGAAAGATATTGCGAGATCAAAGGAAGGAATGATTTAAACATTATAACTTGCCATTTAGGTAGTGGTTCTTCGATTGCAGCAATTTCTAGAGGCAAACCTATTGACACAAGCATGGGATTCACTCCACTTGGAGGGCTTGTCATGGGTACTAGAAGCGGATCTCTCGACCCTTCAGTAGTAACTTTTATCATCGAAAATGAAAACTTAAATGCAAATCAAATTAATGAAATTTTAAACAAAAAATCAGGAATTCTTGGCATCTCGGGGGTCTCTTCTGATATTAGAAACATATTAGAAAAAAGTAAAAACAACCAAAATTGCAGACTCGCTATTGATTTGTTTTGCTATTCAATAACAAAATATATAGGGTCTTACATCGCAGCGCTCGGAAGATGTGACGCATTAATTTTTACTGCCGGGATTGGCGAAAATCACCCGGAAATCAGACAAAAAATATGCAATAATTTAAAAAGTTTTGGGATTGTTCTTAACAAAAAGCTTAATCTTTCAACCAAGGGCGGCAAAGAGGGGTTCATTTCAGAACCAGGTTTTGGGTCCGACATTTTTGTAGTACGAGCTGATGAAGAGCTTTCGATTGCCATGAAAACCGAAAAACTTTTAGCAAGCACAAAATGAATAGCAACATACTCATAGCATCATCATAGAATATAACGTTTACTGTATTAATTGCGATTTCTTTATATAAATTATACAAAAATGGTCTTCAATGGCATTTTAACGTTCCATAAATGGTTGTTAACGATTTCGATTCCGTCGTATAAAACTCGATTTAGGTAAAGTCCATGAGCGGGAACCGTAGGACCTGCAAATTGTCTGTTTTTTGCTTTTAAAATTTCCTTTATTTCTTGTTCTTTAATTTTGCCTTGCGCTACTCTCAAAAGTGTTCCAATCATGATTCTGATCATATTGTGTAAAAAACCGTTTGCTTTAACTCTGAATATTACTAAATCTTCTGATTTTCCTATTTCAAAATAATGAATTTTTCTTACAAAATTTTTACGTTCTTCCGATAAATTTCGTTGATCTTTAGTACAAAAAGATAAAAAATTATGCTCCCCCTCAAAATCAAAGGCGGCGCGGCGTAAAGTATCCAAGTCAAGTTTATATGGATAATGCAAAGCGAGCGAATTCAAAAAAGGATTGCGAATTCTTGAATTACTTATTTTATAAATATATTCCTTCGCAGTACAGGAATACCTTGCATGAAAATTTAGATCGACTTCACAAGAATTCAATGCAGAAATGTCACTAGGCAGGAACCGGTTTAAAGCAAGTGCCATGTTATCTGCGGGGAAAAAAGAATCAACTTTAACGTTCAAGCAATACATATTAGCATGAACCCCGGCATCAGTTCTCGAACATCCTTTCAATTCCGAAACTTGACATTTCGTTACTTTTTTCAAAGAATTTTGAAAAACTTCTTGGATCGTTAAAGCATTTTTTTGAATCTGCCAGCCATGATATCTTGAACCGTTGAAGCAAATTACTACCAGAATGTTTTTTTCAGTCAACAAAAGATTCCCCATTTAAATAGAAAAAGTTTGGAATTGCGTCAAAAATTAAAACACTTTTCTCATCCGGCATAAAATTATTCCTGAAAATAATAGAAAAACGACAAATAAGGCCAAAAAATCAGTATTTTTTAACTTCAACTTCTTCATATGAGTCCTATTTTCAGTGTAACCATAGCAACGGCATTCCATCGCCAAAGCTAGCTCCGCAGCACGCTTGAAACATAAAATAAGTATCAGATTTAAAATCGGAAAAAGCAACCGTATTCTTTTGAAGATGCCTCCTGAGTTTAGTTTTGCTCCGCGAGATTTTTGGGCTATCATAATCCTTTCAGTTTCTTCGAATACTACAGGAGTAAAACGCATAACTAGAGTTATTACAAGAGCTATTTCGTTTATGTTTATCTTAAAAATTTTAAGAAAGTAAAGAAAAAACTTAACTACGTAGGCAACATCGCTTGGCAATGTAGAAATGAGAAATACCAGGTTAATAAGAGTCAGAATAACGTTGTTCATCAACATAGTTGCAGAACCAATTAAAGCACCTTCGGTTATCTTAAAAATCCCAAATTCCCAAAGAATTCTACCTTTAGAGTAAAATATGTTCATAACCGAAGAAAAACATAAAATGAATAGAACGTATCGCATTCTTTGGAGGAACAATTTCAATGACAAACGTGAAAGCCAAGTTATAAAAATGACAAAAACGAAAATAAGAACCATTGAAATAATTCCGCGAGCCATAAAAACCATTGCGGTCATCAAAAAAGATATTATCGCCTTAACGCGAGGGTCAAGTTTATGTATAAACGTTTCATCCGGGACATACCGCCCAAACATTTCCGCCAATTTAAGCCTCTCAAAATTTTAAAAAATGAAAAATTTTAACACCATCAAGCCTTTGACAAGATGCTCGTTTTCTTGCTCGCTGGTGCAGGTTTCTCCTCTAGAGATTTCACTGAGCTGCTTGCAGGTGGAGCTTCATTCGTAATTTGAGCGGATCTTTCAACTGACGGATCTCCGGCTGGATGGTTAGATTTCTCCTCTGGAGATTTCACTGAGCTGCTCGCAGGTGGAGGTGGAGCTTCTGATGGATCTCCGGCTGGATGATTAGATTTCTCCTCTGGAGATTTTACTGGGTTGCCCGTTGGTGGAGGTGGAGCTTCTGACGGATCTCCGGCTGGATGGTTTGGCCTCCCGATTATAGCATTCAATCCGTTCACACTCGACACAAACTGATTAAAATAAAATCCAAATTGATCATATTTTGACAAATTTTCTACCAAACGATCGAATGCACTAACAATTTCTTTAATTTTCGTAAGATAAAGTGCGGAATAAACTCCCCCGAACGCACCTTCGGTTTTAGAGGCTGCCGCTGCAAGCAACTTAGCAATGGCACTGAGAGTCTCACACGCCGCATTGGTTAAATTTTCAAGAGAGTGCTTTCCACTTTCCAATAAACCACTTAAATTCTTAGTCTCAAAAAAGCCCGGACAAATTTCATTTAACGAACTCGCTATTGCCAAAAATAAAATTTCCGGCTTTTCCACCAGTCTGTTTGCATTAATAAAAAATTCTTTAACTTGATCTAAAGTTTCATTCGCTTTAATATCAAGATCTGAAAGCCTCTTGTCATATTTGTCAACCATTGGCTCTAGCTTATTATTAATCACGCCACGAGACTCACCAATTAAGAAACTTAAATTGTTAATCTCCATCTGAAAGTTCACAAGAACACCTATTACCAGTGTTCCTGTCCCCGCAATTACATACTTACCAATGTCCATATTAACACGCCTCTCAAGTTTTTTATAGAAAATTACTGACTATCAACTCAACCATCGTAAATTATATCATATTTTGAATATTTTTGGAATATATGTTTATCTTCTTTTTTTATTAAAAATTACAATTTGCATTTTTTGGATAAAAATTGACCAGCTTAAAAAATTTTCGTAGAATGCCGTTCTTAAAAGAAGGTGATATTGTGCCTGAAAACACCAAAGAGGAAGATCCTAAGAGCAATTTTCTTTCCTCAATTGAAAAATTTGCTGAAATTCGAAGGGCAAAAATTCTAGAAGAAATAAGAGAAGTTGAGAATATACAAATAAAAAAAGCTGAATCCGAAACTATAAACAGCGCACGCACTCTTATGCAACTTGAACTTTCAGAAATGAAAAACCGGATCACCACCGAGCTTTCTGAAAAAAGTTTTGAATTAAGGCTTTGGTCGGCAAGGAAGAAAAAGGAATTAACTAGAAAGTTCTTTAACATATGTGAGCAAAAATTAAAAGAATTTTCATCTGAACCTGAATATTGTGAAAAATTGAAAAAATATTCGGAAAATATATATAAACTACTCGGTAAGGGAGCCAAAGTTTTTATCAGGCCTCAAGATTCCAAGTACAGTAAAGTTGTTTCTGAAAATTTTGAAAATTGCTGTGAGATTTTGCATGATAAGACTATTCGTCTAGGTGGAATCCGAGGTGAAAATAAAAATGTGATAGTCGACGAAACTTATGACACTAAGCTTTCACAACAACGTTTTGAATTCGCTAAAAATTATGGCCCTAAGCTTATTGAGGATGAATCTTATGAATAAAAAAAATGTGATTTTCGGAATAAACGGCCCTATTGTAACACTCAAGAACGTCTCTGAACTCGCCGTTTCTGAAATGGTTTATGTGGGTAAAGAGAATCTTGTGGGAGAAGTAATAAGTGTAAGCAAGAATCTCACACTCGTTCAAGTTTACGAAGGAACTTTCGGCCTTGCTCCCGGTGATGAAGTCGTGGGCACCGGGCACGCCATGAGCGTTGACCTTGCTCCAGGAATTGTAGGAAATATTTTTGATGGAATACAACGTCCGCTAAAAAAGTTAAGGGAACTTTCCGGTTCTTTTCTACCGCATGGATGCCTTATTAGTTCTCTCGATGAAGAAAAGCTCTGGCATGTAAAAATTATCGTACAGTGTGAACAAAAAGTGTCAGAAGGCTTCGTTTTCGCAAAATGTATGGAAACTTCCATTATTGAGCACCGTTTTTTAGTGCCGAAAGGAGTTAGCGGCAGAGTTATTTGGGCCGAAAAAGAAGGAAAGTTTAATATCGGTAAAAAAGTAGTAAGTATAAAGAATGAAGAAGGTAAAATTATCGAACTCGGTCTTAAACAGCGCTGGCCTATTCGAATACCCCGCCCTGTTGAAAAAAAATTAAAAACAAATATTCCTCTTGTAACAGGACAAAGAATTATAGATACGCTTTTCCCCATACCTAAAGGCGGCGCAGCTGTAGTTCCGGGCGGCTTTGGGACCGGAAAGACAATGATTCAGCATCAGCTTGCAAAATGGTGCGATGCAGACGTAATCGTATACGTGGGTTGTGGAGAACGTGGTAATGAAATGACCCAAGTTTTAGAAGAATTTTCCACTCTGGTCGACCCCAAAAGCAACAAGCCAATGACGGAGCGTACGATCTTTATAGCTAATACTTCAAATATGCCCGTAGCCTCACGCGAAGCCTCGATTTATACGGGTGTTACCATTGCCGAATATTATCGAGACATGGGTTACAACGTTGCTATGATGGCAGATTCTACATCACGATGGGCAGAAGCTTTGCGTGAAATTTCAGCAAGGCTTGAGGAAATGCCCGCCGAAGAAGGCTTCCCTGCATACCTGCCTTCCCGGCTCTCTGAATTTTATGAACGTGCAGGAAGAGTACGTACACTTGGGAAAATGGAGGGATCTGTAACTCTTATTGGCGCGGTTTCACCTAAGAGTTCAGACTTTTCCGAACCAGTCACACAAAACAGTAAACGATTTGTAGGGTGCTTTTGGGCGCTTGATCGAAATTTGGCATACTCCCGGCATTACCCTGCAGTTAATTGGATTTCAAGTTACAGCGAATATTTTGCAGATTTAGATCCCTGGTTTGCCGAAAATTTAGGTAAAGAATTTATTGAATATCGTAAGAAAATTTCAATGATATTACGTGAAGAAGAACGTTTGATGGAAATTGTAAATCTCGTAGGTCAGGACGTGCTTCCGGATAACCAAAGACTTTTGATAGAGACTGCGAAATTGGTCAGAGTGGCATTTCTCCAACAAAGCGCGTTCAATAAGTTTGATACTTATGTAACTCTTAGAAAACAAAAACTCATGATGAAATTAATTTTGCATCTTAATGAAAAAGTGAAAAATTTAATTTACGTTTCGATCCCGTTTCAAAGGATACTCGAAATTGGAATTTTTGAAAAACTTGCAAGAATTAAGTTCGAAATTCCTGACGACAAAAAAGAAACGTTCGATTCTTATGAATCTCAAATAGATAAACAACTTGAACTTGCAGTAAAATAAGCAAAAAATGGGGGTGTTTTTTTGTCGGTTGCTCGAATGAATCTGGTAGGGATAATCGGCCCCATGAATAAACTTGAAGAGCTTTCCAAATCTATTGGCATGAGTGGAGTCTTCCATCCGGTGGACGTTCGTAAAATTTATAAAAATACTGAAAATTTTGTTAGAGTTAGCACTAGCGACCCTTACCGAGAAGTTTTTAACATCTTTGACAATTGTGCAAAAAAAGTTAAAAAAACATTTTATAGTGTTGAGACAACAGGCTTTGTCCCCGATATTTATCAATTAAAAATATATGTTCGAAATTTCGAAGATAAAATAAATAAATTTTATGAAAAAATCGAAAAGCTGACCTTAGAATTAAAAAATTGTAAAGAAAAATTAGCTGATTTATCTCATTTCACCTCCCTTGAAACTAGCTTTAATCAAGTTTTTTCATGCAAGTATGTGGGCGCGATCTTCGGAAAAATTCCTCGCGAAACTTATGAAGCTTCTTCGGAACTTTTTGGAGATGGCTTGTTAATAAAAACCTTTTCTTGTGACAACACTTATTTCTATGTCTTAGTTTTTTTTACCAACAATACGACGGAAGTTGCACTCATTTATCTCAATAAAGTTAATTTTAAAACTATTAATATGCCTATGTACGGCGGAACCGTAAAAGAGGAAATTGATAAAACTCTTGAGCAAATCGAAAAAATAAAAAAAGAAATAGACTTGTGCAAAGAAAAAACAGATAAGTTTTGGTCAGATCAACAAAAATATTTAGCAAAAATTTTTGCGGAACTTGGGGCCATGAAAGATTATCAGAGAGCTAAAACTCTCGCGGCCAGATATAAAGACAAGTTCATTTTAGCGGGTTGGGTTCCACAAAATTGCATTCCTAGATTTACCGAAAGAATTAAAAAAATAAAAGGATTAAGATTTTCGGTTGAAACAGGCGATGAAATTATCGAGTTCGGTCCGCCTGTTAAACTTGAAAACAAAAAGTTTTTTAAACCCTTTGAGTTTTTCGTAACAACTTATGGTCTTCCTGTTTATGGCGAAACCGACCCTACCGTTTTCGTGGCACTAACCTATCTTTTTCTTTTTGGAATAATGTTCGCGGATGTCGGGCAAGGGGTGGTTATTTCTCTAGCCGGGTTTACTTTTTGGTGGCTAAAAAAAAGTAGTCTTGCAGGAATTCTTGCAATTTGTGGAATTTCTTCGGCCTTTTTTGGTTTTGTTTTCGGTTCCGTATTCGGTTTTGAAGAATTACTTAACCCTCTTTATATGAAGCTCTTTGGGTTACCAGGAAGACCTATCGAATTGATGGAACCTCATACCACTATGATTGCAATTTATTCCGCTATCGGGCTTGGAAGTTTACTTTTAATAGTCGCAATGGTGTTTAATGTTTATTCGTTGGTCAAAAAAAATGAAACCACAAGAGCTTTGTTCTCTCCAAACGGAGTATGCGGTTTAATTTTTTATTGTTCCATAATATTTTATGTTATTAATCGGTTTGTGTTAAAAAGTTTTTCAACAGGAACATGGTTTTTGATTTTATTCCTGCTTCTCCCAATAATACTGATGTTCATGGGAGATTTTCTAGCCAAAATTTTGGAAACTAGAAAAGTTACGCGTACTAATTGGGGTGAATATCTAATGGATAATTTTTTTAAGATTTTTGAGGTGATTTTGGAGTATTTTGCAAACACAGTTTCTTTTGTGCGTATTGCTGTGTTTATGTTCGTTCATGTCGGAATGATGATGGTAGTTTTCACCCTTGCTAAACTTTCGGGATCGATGTATGTTCCTGTGATAGTAATCGGAAATATTTTCGTTACGTGTTTTGAGGTACTTTTAGTTGGTATTCAAGTTATGCGCCTTGAGTTTTGCGAACTGTTTGGACGTTTTTTTAAAGGCGGTGGAGAACCGTTCAATCCAGTCGGACGGTGAGTTTAAATTATTTATAAAATAATCTAAAAAAATTTTAATCTGTAAATGTTTCTGATTACATATTAATTACGTAAGGTTGGCGAGATTTTATGATCGACTTTTATAATTTTCTTTCTTTCAATTCCTATCATATTTTGGCAAGCATTGCCATGTCTATAGTGATAATTGCGAATATAAGAGTTAAAAAAATGTTTAATAAATATTCTAAAATTGAATGTAAAAAAGAAATAAGCGGGCTGGAATCAGCGAAAAGCGTATTACGTTTAAACGGTGTGAGCGGTGTGGATATTATTCATATTCATGGTAGATTTAATGATAATTTTAATCCACGCTTTAAAAGAATTTCTTTGTCAGACCCTGTATATTCTGAGCATTCTATTTCTGCAGTTTGCATAGCCGCACATGAAGCCTCGCATGCGGTTCAATATGCTCAAGTCTATAAAGTTTCAAATGTTTCTCATGGGGGATTTATTTTATATATCATAAAAATCAGGCAATTTTTAGTTCCAACGGCTACCGTTTTTTCAAGGTTAGCAATCCCCATGGTATTTGTAGGAGTGCTGCTTCCTACTCAGTTCAATTTTCTCATAAACGTAGGCATAATATTCTTCTGCGTTGCGATTCTGTTACAGGTGATAAATCTGCCCGTTGAGTTTGACGCTAGTCGCCGCGCGCTTGCTTCACTTAAAAGCATGGATTCTCTCAATGAAGAAGAACTAAACGGAGCTAAAAAAATACTTAAAGCGGCCGCGATGACGTACATTGCCGCACTGGTCGCTGGCGTGTTAAATTTATTCAGGCTGCTGATACTTCACAAATCTAGAATTAATAAGAATAAAAGGTAGATAATAGATTCATTTGGCGACCTCGGAAGTGGATATTACCGCACTGATCGGTACTTTGAGTTTGTTCGTGATACTACTTCAAGTAGTTAAAAGTCAACAATGTAAAGACATTATTTTCTTGGTGATTAGAAAAAATCAAAAATATGTAAATATTAAATTCAAAAGGAGACTCTCATGATTTATGTTTTTTTGGCAGATGGATTCGAAGATTTGGAAGCTATCGCCCCTATTGATATTCTGAAGCGTGCAAAGTTCAATTTGAAAACTGTCGGAATTGGCGGTGAAACAATTACAAGCACTCTCGGATTAGTAGTTAAACCGGATATTGAAATTGAGTCTGAGGAAGTTAATACTCAAAATTTGGAAGCAATCGTTCTTCCGGGAGGTATGCCTGGTACCAAAAATTTAGATAAATGTGAAAAACTTCATGAGATTATTAAATTCTGTATCAAAAATGAAATTTTAATTGGTGCCATATGCGCGGCTCCGATGATCTTGGGAGAAATGGGAATGCTTCAAGATAGACGCGCAGTTTGTTTTCCAGGATGCGAACCTCACATGAAAGGTGCTGATATTTTGCAGGATTCGATATGCAAAGACGGAAAAATTATAACTGCAAGAGGTCCGGGCGTCGCCGTTGAATTTGCCTTTTCATTGGTGACTTGCCTCAAAGGAAAGAGTGCTACAGAAATTATAAAGAAATCTATGCAATGTTCAAACAATTTGAACGTTTAAATGATCGGTATGAAGTTCGTTGCGAAATTCTTTACTGGTTTAATTTTTTTTTAATCAAGAAATCTAGGTTTCTTGACTTATTGCAAATTTTAAATAAAATCAATTGGATGTCAAAAATTAATCGGAGAGGAGGTTCTTATTTTGATTTCAGCCGGAGATTTCAGAAATGGTGTGACCTTTGAACTGGATGGTCAACTGGTTATGGTGATAGAATTTCAACATGTTAAACCCGGCAAGGGATCGGCTTTTGTGCGTGCAAAAATTAAGAACCTCATAAGCGGCAGCGTCGTTGAGCGAACGTTTAATCCTAACGAGAAATATCAGGACGCGATGATTGAACGCAGGAATATGCAATATCTTTATAACGACGGGAACCTTTATTATTTTATGGATTTAGAAAACTATGAACAGGTTCCAATCAACAAAAGTGCTTTGGATTCAGGTTTCAAATTTGTCAAAGAAAACATGGAATGCAAAGTGGTTTCGCATAAGGGAAACGTTTTTGCAGTTGAGTCTCCATTATTTGTGGAACTTTTAGTCATTGAAACTGAACCAGGTATACGTGGAGATACGGCTACAAATGTAACAAAACCTGCAAAACTTGAAACCGGTGCTGTAATAAAAGTTCCAGTGTTTATAAACTCTGGTGAGACGCTTAGGATAGATACTAGAACTGGTGAGTATTTGGAGCGCGCGTAAAACGCTTGGATGCTGCGTTCACAATGAAATAGATTATACAAATTGTTCTCTCAAGGATATGTTAGAGAAAATCAAATCTAAAATTGATAATCTTTCTGTTGGTGTAGAATAATCCGGTGAAATTACTGTGTCAATATTTAAATACAATAGATTCAATATAGAAGTTACTTTTGAGATACTAAACAACCCTCGCATAATGCAGGGTTGTTTTGCTAAAAGACTATTTAAGATATAATGCAGTAAAAATTTAAGAATATAAACGAAATTTTTGGCCTCTAATTACTTATTTGACACAAACAAGGCCCATGGGATGAAATAAGGAAACAGAGATTAAATCTGCAGTATCTTTGACTTTTGGTTTCCTGTAACCTTGCGATTTGATTTTTACGCTTACATAAAAAGACGGCCAACCCTTCATCTTTTTCTTCCGCCTTCACGTTTCTCTTGTATACTCGCAACCTTATTGTTACCCGATTCTAAACACATTTTCAACTGTTTTTCAAGATTAGGCCTCAGACTAGCGCCACCACTTACCCTTCCAAAATCATCATCTGACTTATAACCATTTCCTTCGGAAAGCCCGCCAACTGGGCTATTTTCAGAGTCTGCTTTTCGAATCGAAAGCGCAACCTTGCCCGTATTCATCGCTAAAACTTTTGCAGTAACAACTTGGCCTTCTTTCAAAAAATCACCGATATTGGTGACATAATCACGAGAAATCTCGGAAATATGAACAAGACCATCTTTACCATTGGGCAAACGAACAAATGCACCAAAAGGCATAATACGTACTACCTCGCCAGTAATAATGTCGCCTACCTCTACCGAATTTTCAGCTTGCTTATCTGAATTGTCCACATTTCCTGTGTCATCAGAATTACCACTATTTTCAAAACCTTCATTTTTAGCGTCTTCAATTTTCATAAAATAATCACCTTCAAAACTGCTTTTTAGTTAAATAAGCCCAAACATATAGTAAAAAATAATAAACACCACGTCCGCTACTCTTTTGTAAAAAAACAACAGTTAATCATGAAACTAAAACTGACATCTCTCTTTCACGTAAACGTTGAACCTCCATCCTCCTGTGCAGCCCTTTCATAACATACGACTTCCTTATAATTTGTGATTGTTGCATCACAAACAAACTAGCCACAAACAGGAACAAAATCAAAACCAAAACCTTAACTACTCCTTTTTTTCTCTTCTGCTTGAGCAACACTAGCTTCAATTTTTTACCTCTGTAACTCAAAATACGAACAAACCTCCATGCTGCTTCAATTCAAAAAGATTTGCAAGTAAATACAAATACCCGGAAAAATTATTGTCTAAAATTCCTCAAAATATATAAACAATACTGAATTTTATATGATAAAAATAAAATAAAGTCAAGAATTGTCGAAAAATTTCACGCAATTTTTTAGGACGACGAATCTACTTCGCTCGAAGTTGCATTAGTTCTTGAAATTTTTACTCTCCTTGTTCTGAAATTCAGTAACTTATTTAAAAATTTAAAAATTACTCTGCTAAAGACTACATAATAAAAAAACCAGCCAACAAAAATAAATGCAATGATATAAAATCTAACCTGACCTTGATTTACAGCCAACAAAAATAAAAAAGTAAATATTGAAGAAACAAAAAAATATATGATATCTTGGATGAAGACGCTTAAAATCCGGTTTTTAAAAATTAAGCGAACCATTTTGAAAACATCATAAATTATACCCAAAAAGGCGCCCAAAATACACGAGTAACCACATATCCCATGAACACCCAGAACTAAATTTTCTTCAAACATATGCAAAGCATCTCTTTAATTACTTTCTTCCAAAAAATTTAGAAAAAAAACCTCTTCGAAACAGTCTCTTTCGCGCTGAATATGTAAATGAAAGAATCTTCCCGGAAAGCTCTAGCTCACCATTTTCCACACATAATTTTTCTACCTTTAATCCACTTCCGGCTACAACCAATTTTTCAAATTCCATAAATACTGTAACGTTGCGTTCACTATAACTTCCAAGCTCACGAATTCCACTAACGCGCAAGCGCTTGCAATCTTCAAGAGTTAAACAATGATTAGATATTTTTTGGGATTCTGAAATTACCGCCACAAAAACACCCTCTCAAAAATACTCTTAAACTACTATTTAACATCTCGTAGATATATTACAAAGGAACAAGGTTAAAGGCTTTTGGAAGCCTATTTAATTTTTTTATACAATTATGATACATAATAATATAATATGCTAAAAAAATCAAATTTAACAAGAAATAAAGAACACTTAACTAAATTCAAAAGAAATTTAGAAAAGTTAATTGCTTAAAAAAATGAGCCAGGCCGGCATAATGTTTTGGTACACACTAAATTTTAAAAAAACGTAAAATTCGATTCAAATACTTGCTTTCTTAGAAAAAGACTTGTAGCATGATGGCATGATGTGGGAATTTTCGAAATATACTTTCGGCGAAGAAGTTGCTAACTCTATAACTCATGGCGTTGGGACACTTTTGGGTGTGCTTATGTTCGTTTTGTTTTTCCGTAATTATCCGGTGACGTTTGCTAATGTGTTTTGCTTTTCTGTTTACGGAGTTTCTTTGATCGTTCTCTATCTTGTTTCAGCGATTTATCATGCTTTGAAAGTTAACGGAGCTAAAATGGTGTTTAGAAAACTTGACCATTGTTCTATATTTTTGTTGATTGCTGGGACGTACACTCCGATAAGTGTTCTTTTGATAAGAGGCAAATTGGGAGTGATAGTCTTGTCTTGTATATGGTCGTTGGCCATATTAGGAATCGTTTTAAATTCGATCAGCGTTGAGAAATTTGCTAAGTTTTCATTTTTTTGCTACTTGGGAATGGGGTGGGCGGCCGTAACGATTTTGCAACCTCTAATTAGAAATTTAACAAAACATCAGTTATTTTGTTTTTTTTCGGGCGGAATAGCTTATACGGTTGGAGCGGTCATTTACTTACTCGGTAAAAAAGTTAGATATATGCATAGCGTTTGGCATTTGTTTGTTCTTACTGGAAGTACCGCGCACGTTTTAATATTTTTTTGATACGAGTGTCTTCATTGCTTGATTTTGGTTGAAACGTCTCTCACGCTACCACCCCCTTTGAAACTATTTTCTATATTCTAATTATTGTTAGTCCTGTTTTTAATTTAACTATTTTGTGCCTTTGTTATTAAGATTTAAGATATGATTGATTTCGTTTTGATTTTTTACCAAATCTTGTGATAATTTTTGTGTTGAAAATTCCACAATAGTCCTATGGACTCAATCTCGTGCCAAACAGTAGATTAACAGCATCTTTTATGCTATCAACTCCGATTGAAATATTTTTTTCATGTACATTAATTGTTGGCATCATACAACAATCGAAACCTAATCTTTTTGATTCATCTACACGTTGTTCAGCATTACGAATCGAACGAACCTCTCCGGAAAGACCCAACTCTCCGAAAGCAACCAGACCATCCGGTAAAGCTATATTTTTCAGTGCCGAAACAAGCGCAAGAGCAACCGGCAAATCCGCCGCAGGTTCAGATAAATCAAAGCCTCCAACGATATTGATGTAAGAATCCATACTCGAAAAGCTCAAACCAATGCGCTTTTCGAGAATCGCAATGATAAGACACATTCGATTGTACTCAAAACCTGTAGAAATACGTCTTGGCAAACCAAATCCTGTACGAGTAACAAGGGCCTGAACTTCAATTAAAATAGGACGAGTACCCTCAAGCATACACGCAACACACGTACCAGAAGCTCCCTTAGCTCTGCCCATTAGCATTAATGCCGAGGGATTAATTACTTCAGAAAGACCCTGAGATCCCATTTTAAAAACACCAATTTCATTAGTAGAACCATAACGATTTTTAACTGCACGCAAAATTCTATAAACTAAACTCACCCACTCTATTAATAATCAACTAAACCAGGTGCCAAAATTTTTAGAATTCGTCTTAAAGTTCAAAAACAAACAAAAAACCTTAATTCTAATTAAACGCCAACTCTTAAATCAGTCTTTTTTCTTTAAAAAGTCTGAGAGCATCTTGGAGAATTTTAATTTTTAACCAAACGCCCATTTTTTTCAAGAAAAATCTACAATACCGCTAAAAGCACACCTGCAATTTTACATGTTTTATATAATAAATTTTTATATGTAGCAAAAGACGAAGTAAACAAAACGCCCACCCTTTTTACATAACTTGACCACGTTTCTAAATCTGAAACTATATTTCCTAAATCACGTTTTAAAGAAAGATATTTCACATAAGCTCTGTTGATTTTGGCTTTTCCCTTCTGTTGCGCATCATAATTATCAAAACCACCCGTGCCAAGATCCCTAATTGTTGATAAAGTATTAACTAAAATACGATCAAATGCCAATAAATTTTTATTGTATCTGTTTAAAAGTGAACGCAGCCTAGAATCGGTACCGCTGAAAGTAGCTTGCCCAACTTGAACAGTAAAAATAAGAACAGAACGTAAAAAACGTAAAATACGATAAACAGTGGAATAATTCGATTGCAACCTAGCTCCATAAACAGGGCACAAGACAACCGCCAAATTAGATTCAATCCCTTTTCTTACGAGCGATACTGTGGCACGAGCTTTCTCGTATTGGAGCTCAATATCGCGAGCAAGACCACCAACCAATTGCTTGGAACGATTTTTGACAGATGAGGGGATTCTTAAAAAAAAACCACCAAATTTTAATACAGCGTCACCAACTCCAGACAAAGCTCTCCTCCTAAGAGAAGGGAGCTCGGTGATTTCAGTCGAACCTGAGGAAACAAACATGCTTAGTTCATCCTTAAGCTCATCCGAGGGCTTTTCAGGAAATTGCTCCTGAAAATTAGACAAAACTTCACTAAAATTTGATAAATAAGAAATCATCATTTCAGCTCTCTTGACGGATTTGCTTACAGTGTCAGATCTTTTACCATCAACTTTAACAACATCTCCTATACGATTAACCATCTCAACAGCACGACCATGCAATTCAGCGGTAAGGCAGCATATACTGTCTTTGGGCATATCTACGCCGCCTTCAATAACTTTAAAAGCGATTTCTTTAAACTTACCATTCATTTTACTTGCGTATCTCCTATCGACAAAAAAATTATTAGACAAATTTTGCAATATTGACATGCTTTTAACATCAAGAGAAACCCTTCTTTCACAATCTTGTAGAAATTTAACATAACAAGCCGGTAATTTAACATCTCCTGCCTCGAATGTTCTCATCAAACCATCTTCTATTTTTAAACCAAGCAACGTCACTAGTTTTTCACCTCCCAAAAATCGCAGCCCCATCTTCTTTGGAATAAACACCTAAACCGAAATTACAAACACATGGATATCAGATTTAATCTTATATATTTAAAATTTTTCTAATCATTCTATTTTATATGAAAAATGCGTCCCCATTTCAAGGTAGATTCTCCTACGCAAATGATCTCATCCTTTTTTGATGCAACAGAATGCTTCCCCTCCCACGTTAGAGCTGTCGTTATATCATTAAATAAATCAAGAGAACCCTCGA
Source organism: Oscillospiraceae bacterium (assembly GCA_031275995.1). Classification (GTDB taxonomy): domain Bacteria; phylum Bacillota; class Clostridia; order Oscillospirales; family Acutalibacteraceae; genus Improbicoccus. The sequence goes on from JAISNY010000025.1 coordinate 35,870, forward strand.
TAATGTCTCCTAACTGATCAAGAATAGAAAAATAACTCAATCTTTCATCTCTATAAAGTCTATAACAAACTTGTTTTAACCCATCAAAAAAATATTCAGGTGGTAATGTTTCGGACGAAATCGCATCAGTATCAAAATATTTCGCATAATACGGTCTAAGCACATTCGAAAATAAACAATTTTTTCTATGCAATTCTTTAAAATCACTATCAAGTTTAGTTTTGTGGGCGTCTTTTAGTATAATATTTTCACTAAGAAATTTTAAAAAATTTTCATTAGCACTGAAACTACTAAAAATAGTTAAAAAACAATGTCTCCAAACCTCTAAACAATTCTCCAGATACATAGAAGGCGGCAAAGAAAATAAACTTCCCGGACTATTTATTGGACCTTTTTTTTGTCTTTCACTTTCAAAAAGAAAATAAGACATAACATCTATACTAAAAGAATTAGCGCCTTCAAATTCTTCTTTCAATTGCTTAACCTTTGGTTTCTCTAAATTATATGGCAAATCCATAATACCTATATTCTTTTGGTATGAACTTATTAATTTTTTTAAAAGACGAACAATTTTTTTAAAGGCTTCATCTATTCTATGGTCAAATTTATCAGTAATACCTGTTTTAACACATCTACTAAAATAACCTGATGAAATATTTTTTGAAAAATAGTCTAAAAAAATTTCGTAGTAAATACGATAAGAATTTATAAGACTATCTGGACTCTCGACGCGCGCACACACCTCTCTTTGAGAATCAATAATATTAGCATTAAACTTAAAAATTTGACCGAATTTTGATCCCGGTATAACAAACGGCAAATGTCTTGAAATATCTCCTACTTCCGGATAGTCTCCAAGATTTAAATCCCGACCACCAGAGAACGCTCCAACATCTTTTGAGAAACGTATAAGTAAAAAATAAAATAAACCAATAGGATTCGAGCTAAAAGACACAGCTTCGCCAGTTTTTATATGTTTACAAAGGTATTCTGGATTTTTAAGCTTATTGGCAAAAAGAATGACATATTTGGCATACTTAATTAACAATTCAAAAAATGGAGCTTCACCTTCAAAAAGACTTGTATATCCCTCGATATTAAACGAATCAGTATCATAATGTTTAGGAAGGCGAAGACTCCTAACTTCTTCCTGAAGATCAACAAGACGTTCATGAATAGTATTAACAGCCTTTATGATAGATTTAATTGACTTCATGGTTTCGGTGTCAACACCACCAGCAGGACATTCAGGCTCAGTTTCAAGAACTTGTCTCCAATGTTCGAACTGACTTTCAAAATGTTCATAATTCAGCCTTTTTTTGGACGCGGGTGCAGTCCTAACGGCACCAACATCGTAATCTTCAAATTTTGGTCCAACTGGGGAATAATCACCGTCATAAAATGTGTCTCTGTCTCCTTCAGGTAAAGCAGTCTCAGGTAGAGGAACTGTCGGCTGAGGAACAGTAGGCAAACCAGACGAAACCACTATTCCCTCAGGTTTACGAGCAAAAATTTCTTTCAGGGCAATAATTGCAGTTGTCACTGCTGCAGAGCGAATACCCCACGACGCTACTTCTGCTAATCCAAACGCCTTTGTTTTCGGAGCCACACAAAACTGAGGAAGCGCGGCAGTTACCGCAAGTGCTACTGCCAGCGTTCTCTTTTTTATTAGTTTAGATTCATCCATAATTTTCATCCTCCTTGGAAGCCCAAAATAAAAATCATTCCTTCTTTAATAAATCCTAACACACAATCATTTAATATTCAATATTTAAGTTTAATTTTTTTCACTCTGGGTTGCTCAAAACCTTAATCCGAGTTTTAAAAATATTCAAACTCCAGGCTTATAACGTCTTGATTTGACGAATAACTAAATTGAGGTTCTTTAAGTTTAAATTTGTTTTTTGATTTATTGTAACCATTAACTGAGCTGAGAAGCTTCTTTACATTCGCCTTCGCCCATTTTGTAAATTTACTTTTAGATTCGCGTCTTGAATCGAGCAAAATGTGCAAATATTTTTCCTTCGTTTTCGCCGCATCGATCAATTTTTCATGAAAAACTTCACAAAATTTATCAGATTCGGAAAACTTTAAACCTTCTACTTGATAAAAATTTTTCTTCAATTCCACACATTTTTCCGGCTGAAGAACCTGGTTGAATTCCAAAATATACCTAAGATCTCCATATTCACGAAATGAGTTTTTATTTAGTTTCCATTCATGATCTTTACTAATTATAGAATTCGTCACGTTGAACCAATCGTGACGCCTCATATAGGATTTTACTCCGGAAGCCCACGTTACGTCTACATGATACCAATCTTCAGATATTTTTACTAAATTCCACATGTGCAGTTCTCCGAAGCTGATTCCGCAAATCGTTTCGGTTTCAATCCCGACCCTGTTGCACAATAATTTAAAAGCCTTTGAAAAACCTTCGCAAACGCAGGTTTTAAGAACCAAACAACCGTAAACGTTGAAGTCGGTCGGCGGAAATTTCTTGGAATGGTTATATTCAGCGTTTTCGGCCAGATAATTATATATCCACAGCTCAGACTTGTATGGATCGAAGTCAGCCGGAATCTGAGTTATGATCTGAGAAATCTTCCTTTCCAGGTCATCACGGAGTTTTTTTACTTCAACAGGAGATAAATCTGAATAAAAAGTTATTAATATTCCATCTTCAAAACTTTGAATAAAATAACGTTTCGCAACCCAAAAACATTCAGGATAGTCGTTTAAAAACGCATTAAGAGCGCATCTTGCTTCATGGAGAAACTCATCGTAGTCGGGTATATTACCGCTGTCACAATAAGGTATGGGTATTGGTTCTATGGGGTAAAAAGTTTCTCCTTTTTTAGATTTTTCGGCTTCTATTTTAAGATTTTTTTCAAGGAGTCCTCGGTATATCTTGCGGGCAACACCACTTTTGAGTGCCTTTAATCCTGTATTACTACAAACAGGCCTGTATTCGTTTTTGAAACTTTTCAGTCTTGAATTAGAAGAACTTATTCCAGGTCTTGAGAAATCTTTTTTTACCGCCGAACAAAATGGAAGAGTTAAGTTAAAACAAACGAACAACGATAAAGTTAAAAAACGGACTATTCTATTAAACATATCATTCACCCCCAGACAAAACTCAAGGAGTGATTCCCTCTAAATGCTCCGGGTTATCTTTAACATTAACATTCACTCCTGGCTTGTTTTTACACGATAAGTGTAATTTTAGTATAGCATAATTATAACATTTACGAAAAATTAATGCAAATTTAAAACTTGACCTCAAGGCGATATGAGCTTAACATAGCAAAATAGGATAAGGACCATACTTTGTTTGTTCAGGAGCCTGTTTTGGTTAATGTAATTTTGGATGCAAAACTGAATAATTGGGAAACAGTTTATGATTTTTTAAAGAAAAATCTTTCTCACTCGGGGATGATGAAGATTGATGTAGAAAGGTTCTGCGTAGCTTGTGAAGAAATATTTACAAATATTTGCTTATATGCCTATAGAGGAAATGAGGAAGGCAAAGTGGAAGTGCGTTTAGAAATAGAACAAGACACAGTAAAGGTTCACTTAATCGATGAAGGAATAGCCTTTGACCCAACGCAAAAAACGAGTAGAATAGAAATAGAAGCTGGAAAGAACATCGACAACCGCAAAATCGGAGGACTTGGAATTCACATAGCTAAAAAAATTGTGGATTTCATGGAGTACGAAAGGGTTGAAGGTCGGAATATGTTGTTTATTTCGAAAAAATTGGACAAGTAATTTTTCAAGTGGAGGCGGTCTTTAGTGAATAAGAAAGAACCGTTGGTTATGGAAGATATCAAAGAAGACGGCGGAAAAGTAATTTTAAAAGTAGCAGGTCGAATAGACATGAGTTCAGCTACTGCTTTAGAAAAAAAAATAGATTCAATAATCGCACAGGGCGTTAAAGATTTAACTATAGATTTGGGTGAAGTTCCTTACTTAAGCAGCGCGGGTCTTAGGGTAATGCTAAAAACTCAAAAGCAAATCTCGAGTTTTGGGGTCGAAGCTAGTTTTGAAATCATAAATGTCCAGCCTGCCGCGAAAGAAGTTTTCGACATGACGGGTTTTTCGGATTTTTTGGTTATAAAAAATAAAAAAATTGAGGAAGAGATGGATTATTCTCAGCCAGGCGCTAACGAAGAGGAATGAAATAATTAATGAAGCATAGTGATTTCGTTTATTTTGATAATGCGGCTACTACGAAACCTTTTATTTCAGTAACTGAAAAGATTGCAGAAGCTATGAATTATAATTTCGGCAACGCTTCTTCCGGGCACGCGCTTGGAGTTCAGGCTTTTAGAACCTTGGAATTGGCAAGAAAAGAAGCTAAAATATCAATCAGTGCTTCGGAGGGCGACGTTTTTTTTACTTCCAGCGGTACGCAAGCCAACAATCTGGCTATTTTGGGAGCGGCACTCGCCAATGTAAGAGGTCGACACAAAAAAGCAATAACGTGTTCGACTGAACATGCTTCAGTTTTAAATTGTTTTCGTGAGTTGCAAACCCGGGATTTTGAAATAGTTCTTCTGAATCCGGATCGAAACGGGAGGATAGACTGCGAGCAGCTTGATAAAGAAATTGATGAAAGAACATTTTTTTTAAGCACGATGTTCGTTAACAATGAAACAGGTGCAATTTCACCTGTGAAGACGTTCAAGGAAATTATCGACCGCAAAAAAAAACTTTATGGAAAAAATATTATTTTTCATGTTGATGCTGTTCAAGCGTTTGGAAAAGTTCACATAGATGTAACAAGGCTGGGTGTGGATTTGCTTTCCGTGAGTTCTCACAAAATTCACGGTCCGAAAGGAATCGGATTTCTTTATTGCTCCGAAAATGTCAGGATTAAGCCGTTGATTTTCGGTGGAAGCCAAGAAAAGTCTATCCACCCGGGAACGGAACCTATTCCTTTAGTCGTGGGGTTCGAAGAAGCGATTAAACAGTTTAAGATTAGCCAAAATTTTGAGTATGTAACCCATTTAAAGAATTATTTTTTGGAAAAACTCGAAAAGGTTGGAGGCATGAAACTTAATTCTCCATCCAACTCTACCCCTTATATACTGAACTTTTCTATAGAAGGAATAAAATCCGAGGTGATGCTCAATTTTCTTTCTTCGCGAAAAATTTTTGTTTCCAGCGCATCAGCATGCTCCAAAGGCAAAAGAAGTCACGTTTTGGAAGCTATGGGACTTGATAAAAGTTTAATCGAAAGCTCTATTAGAGTGAGTTTTTCGAAATTCAATACCGTAGAAGAAATTGATATTTTGTTCGATGAAATCCGCAATGCACGCAGCATTATTTTAAAATTTTGAAAAAATACCTCAAAAATATTTTTAAATTGATACGTAAGGTGAAAACGAAAATCCTTAAAAGCAATTTATTAAGATATACGCAAAAAAACATTTAATATTTTTCATCTTTCCTTCTTTCTTTCATTACAAAAATATATTTTGGACTCCAGAAAAGGAGCTTGAAGCTTGCATGAAAATTAAGAAAAGTTCAGAATGTTAGCTTGAAAGTAATTTGTTAATTTAAAAAAATTCTTGAAGCCATAACTTAAATAATTAAAACCAATAAAAACATTTGATCACTTGAGCAAACTAAACAAACTTAATTTTAAATTTTTTGGAGTTAACGTGCAAGAAGTAATTTTATTGAAACCAGGAGAAATTTTTCTTAAAGGACAAAATCGAAAATTGTTTGAATCCGCTCTCTTGCGAAATTTAAAGCATAAAGTTTCTAAGTTTGGAGAATTTGAAGTTAAAAATGTTGAATCGGTAATTTCAATAAAAACCCAACACAGCGATTTAGACTCGTTGATACCACAAATATCAAAAGTTTTCGGAATTTCTTCTTATTGCAAAGCCTTATTGGTATCGAAAGATTTACAGACAATTAAAGAATCAGCGGTTAAAATTTTAAGCGAATTGAGTGAATTTTCAACATTCAAAATCGAAGCTAAACGTGCCAGTAAAGATTTCCCATTAACTTCGTTTCAAATTTGCAGCGAAGTTGGAGCTTATGTGGTTAAAATGCTGAATTTTAAAGTTGATGTTAACAATCCTGACGTTGTTCTTAAAGTAGAAATTCGCATCGATGGCGCATATCTAGCAACTTCCCACGAAAGGGGCGCCGGAGGGCTCCCTTCAGGTACATCAGGAGGGGGCGCTGTTTTGATTTCAGGAGGAATAGACAGTCCTGTAGCTGCTTATATGATGGCTAAACGTGGAATGTTGCTTAGCGCAATTCATTTTGCTACTCCGCCTTACACTAGCGCGAGATCTGAAATTAAGGTAAGAAAAATTCTTGAAAAGCTATCGGAATTTTCAGGTGATATCTCTTTTTTTAAACCGGAATTTACAAAGATACAAGAAGCGATAAAAAAAAGTTGTCATAACGAGCTTTTCACTATAATTTCCCGTAGGGTAATGATAAAAACGGCCGAAAAAATTGCTACTTCAAACAATTGCTCATGCCTAATAACCGGAGAAAGTTTAGGGCAAGTCGCCAGCCAAACCATGGAAGCAATTGAGTGTACGTCAGCCGTTGCAAGCATCCCGATATTTCGTCCGCTTATAGGGTCAGATAAAGAAGAAATCATAAAAATTGCTAAAAAAATTGACACATTTAAAATTTCGATCGAACCTTTCGAGGATTGCTGTTCCATTTTCAGCCCTACGCACCCAAAACTCAAACCCAAAATCGAAACTGTTAAAAAAGAAGAACAGAAGATCGAGAATTTAGAAAATCTAATCAAAGAGACTATCGAAAACCTACACGAAGACAGGATAAAAAATTAAATATTTCACACGATCATCCATTCAGATGCTGGATGACTGATCACGCAAGACGGACGTTGCTAAATTAATATACATCTATTAAAATATTCAATCGAAACCGCAATTTTTGCACATGTATCGTTGCCTACCAAGGGCAAAGCCTCTTTTAATTTTTTTGTCTGTCCCACATTTTGGGCACATTATTTCATTACTTATGTGGATATTTTAACAGATGTATATTGATTTAGCAATGCCGCGAGAATAAAGAGCTTGCATTTGTGTATTTTCGAAGATAAGCTACTTACATATAGTAAATTTTGCGCCGGATTCGCCTTCCGGATGTGCATTCAAAGGAAGTAAAATATTTTGGCCAATGATTCTCAGATTTCGCAAGGTTTATTCCATGGAGCTCCTACGATTTTAATCGATTTTTTGTGTTATCTTCAAACAGTTAAGGGTAGGTCCCGTTCTACTGCTTTGGGTTATTTTTTCGACTTGCGAATTTTTTTTAGATATTTAAAATTCCATAAGGTCTCTAATAAAAAAAATGTGGTTTTTGATGAAATTTCAATAAGCGACGTGGACGAAACTTTGTTTAAAAGTCTGAGAGTTATAGATTTGTTTGAATTCATAAATTATGTTGCCGAAAATGGCAATAAGGCTTCAACTAGGGCTCGAAAGCTTGCAAGTCTTAAAGGATTTTTGAGTTATCTGCATAAGGTTAAGGGAGTTATCAAAACTAATCCTGCTTCTGAAATTGAATCTCCGAAACGTAAAAAATCTTTGCCTGTATTTCTTAACTTGGAACAAAGCAAACAGTTGCTTGAATCTGTAAAAACATACGGTGGGGAACATAGTTGCCGTGATTATTGTATGGTTACTTTTTTTTTAAACTGTGGCATGCGTCTTTCTGAGCTTGTCGGAATTAATTTAGGCGATGTAAAAAATGAAGACAGATCCTTAAGAATTACTGGTAAAGGAAATAAAGAAAGGGTCATTTATTTAAATGATGCTTGTTTGAACGCACTTCGCGATTATTTGCTTGTTCGCGTCGCGGCGGTCGGTAGTGATAAGAATGCGCTATTTGTTAGTAAAAATAAGCGTCGAATAAGTGTTAAAACTGTTCAATATTTGTTAAAAAATTATTTTGGTTGTTCAGGGCTTGGTGGAAAAGGTTTTACTGTACATAAGTTACGCCATACTGCGGCTACGCTGATGTATCAGCGAGGCGGAGTAGATATAAGAATTCTTAAAGAAATTTTAGGGCATGAAAGCATAGCGACGACAGAAATTTATACTCACACTTCTAATGAGCAGGTCAAAAAGGCTATGGAATCCAATCCTTTAGCTGAACTATGAAGCAGACTACCGTATTTTTCTGTTCACCGCATCCTAAAGGTTTTACATTTAAACTTCTAGAAAGTTTCTTAGGAAATCTTAAAAATATAAACTTTATAGACGTTTATTCAAAGAAAATTTTGCCTTGCATCGATTGTAAATCTTGTAAATGTTTTGGCAAATGTTGTTTATCCGACGATATTTGTGAAATTTATCGTGCTTTCGAAAATGATGACATATTAATTTTTGCGACTCCTGTTTATTATTTTTCGTTCCCTTCACCTATGAAATCTATTTTGGATAGGTCTCAAAAGTATTTTTCAAACAGGATTATTAACGTTTCTAACCGTATTTCTTTTATCGTAGCGACATGTGGTTCTGAAAAAGAGTTTGGTATTACCGTTTTAGAAAAACAAATAAAAATGCTCAGCTCTCTTATAGGAGTCGACTTCCTAGGCTGTTTATTTCTTTCCGGGACAGACAAAATAAACAGTTTTCTAAACTAAAATTTAAATCAAAGCCATAAAACGCTGAAATGAGATCAAACCCTTAGGAGAAATCGTTTTTACAATTCTTATGTATTATGCTGTCTATTTCTTTCCGGGATAAACAAAATAAAAAAATTTCTAAACTAAAATTTAAGTCAAATCCATAAAACGCTGAAATGAGATCAAACCCTTAGGAGAAAATGTGTAAAGAATAATTTTAAATCGTTTCGGACTGTTTTGTCAAGGTCTTTTTTCGGGGGCGGGGAAAATTTCGCCGTTTTGCACAAAGAGGATGTACGGTCGGGATTTGCTCCACGCCCTGCCACACGTAACTGCGCCAATCGACAACCTCGTTGTGACCGTTTACGCGGAGCGCGGAGTTGCAATACGCCGCCCATACCTTGCGCCATTCCTCCGCTTTTGTATGCTCGTTCCAGTCAACCGTCGGGACGGATTTGCATTTGTAAGTACGCTTTGGGGAGTCATAGATTTTCTCTCCCCGCTCGTCAAGAATGTACTGTTTGCGCTGTTTTGCGTCCCACGAACCGTCGCTCTGTTCAATCGGTCGCATAGTGAGCAGAATATGCGCGTGGGGATTTCCTTTTCCGGTATCGTGAAAGCATAGATCGGCGCACATTCCCGCTGCGACAAACTGCTCTGACCGCCGACAGTATCAACGTTTGCACTGCGTCCACGCGGATATAGTGCATTGTGCAGTTCCGCGAATAATGGCGATATGACAAAAGCATACATACTCGTTGTGCAGCCTGTTAAACCGTCCTGTCACGCCCTGTTTGTGGTAGAGTTTTGCTCCGCAATCTGCGCAGTACAGAACGCCCGTCAGCGGGTTCGGGTCGCCGCCGATTCGCTCCGGTATGCGCTTTGTTTCGCGCAGCCTTTGAACGGTGTTCCACATTTCCGCGTCCACGATTTGAGTGTGCGCGTCCCGGAAGATTAAGACGTTCTCCGGGTCGTTCGCCTTGCGCTTGGATTTGTAGGTTTATTTGACGGTCTTGTTGAGGACTGACACGCCCGTGCATTCCTCTTTTCTGAGTATGGCGAGTACGCCGCCCATTTCGTCGAATTGGCGTTTTCCCAGCGGCGCATACCCGCGCCGATTTTGTCCCAGTGCGCCGATGGTATCAGCACACCCTCGGCGCTGAGTTCCTCCGCGATTTGCGTTACGATCTTTCCGGCGATTACGCTTTGGAAAATGCGTTGCACAATCGGCGCGGCTTTCTCGTCCAAAATCCACCGGGATTTTTCATTCGGGTTACGCAAATAACCGTAAGGTATCGCGCCCGTGACGTGCTTGCCGTCGCGGGTTCTGGCGTTGTTGATTGCCCTGATTTTGCGGCTTGTGTCGCGGAGGAATGAAATCGTCCACGCCCTGCGCGGTATCGATGCCGTCGCCAATGGCGATTAGTCGTATGCCCTGCTCTTGGAATTGCTCCAATAACAACCCTACTCGGAGGTGGTCACGACCGACGCGGTCAAGCGTTTTGACGAGAATTGTCGCGACTTCGCCGCGTTCGACGTAACCCATCAGTTCCGTCCAACCGGGGCGCGACCACGATGTGCCGCTCCAACCGTCGTCTTGGATAGGCGTAATCCCGTTGCTTTCGGCGTATTTCGTGAGCAGTTCAATTTGGTTCGTTATGCTCCCGCTCTCGCCGTTTGAGTCCATATCTTCACGCGACAGGCGGGCAGAATGTTGATTTTTGCGTTCATTTCTGCTCCTTTTCCGCAGGTCTGAGCGCTTGCAGCACAGTAGTTTCGAGCGTCATCAGGCAATTTTACTCACACCGCCCTCCACCAGTTTGAGGATTTTATCCTCGATTGTTTCAGTCGATTTGTCGCTGAAACGGATTGACCAGCACGTAGACTGTCGAGCCAACCCGTTTCAGCAGTTTTACAGGCTCGCCGTGAGCGTTTAAGCTAATCATTTGAAGAGGGTGGATTAAACCCGACCACAGGAATTATAAACGACAGTCATCGATCCCACCGAAATATTTGATTGTAACTCCATTAAACCAATCATTTGTTCAACGATTTGGATTTGTTTGCTCTTGAAATAAGCTAAAAATATTTTTTATTAAAAATGCAACGGTCATCGGCCCTACTCCGCCAGGAACGGGAGTAATAATCGAGGCAATATTCTTAACTTCTTCAAAATCAACATCTCCACAAAGTTTACCATCTTTACGATTTATTCCGACGTCTATCACCACAGACCCAGGCTTGACCATATCGCGCGTGATAATCGCAGCCTTCCCTACGGCGGAAACCAAAATATCGGAACGTAAACAGATTTCTTTTAAATTTTGAGTTTTACTGTGGCAAATTGTAACTGTCGCATTTAAGTTGAGTAAAGCAAGTGCGGTAGGTTTTCCAACTATCTCACTGCGCCCAACTACGACACATTCTTTGCCTGCAATATCTATGTGATTTTTTTGTAATATATAAATAATCCCTGCAGCAGTACAGGGCAATATTTTATAATTTCTACACAATATTTTGCCACAATTGCTACTTGTAATGGCATCTACGTCTTTTGAAGGAATAATTTTATCAATTACACCCGACTTGTCGATATGAGCTGGTAAAGGAAGCTGAACCAAAATGGCCGTAATATTTTCTTCCTCATTAAGACTTTCGATTAATGAAATAATTTCCTCATCATTTGAAAATTGAGGTAACTTGCATGTTCTTATTTTTATTCCAACTTTTTCACAAGCCGCCACTTTATTCCGAATATAAACTTCAGAGGCATCATCATTCCCAACGCTTATAATGCAAAGAGTTGGAACCTTGTTAAGTTCAGATATCAATTTTTCAATATTGATTTTAACTTCAAAGAGAACTTCCTCTGCTAATAGCTTCCCGTTAATTATCATGATTTACTCCATTTAATTTTGGATAATAAACTTTTTATTTAAAATTAAATTTAATCCAAATTTTACATAATTAAAATTCAAACTTGAAAATTATCATTTGTTCATTCGGAATTTACTAGAACCTGAACAAATTTTCTCAACATTCCCTTTACCTAGCAAATTCAGGTTAAAATTTGAAATCAACTCAATTCTTTCAACGGATGATGGAACATTACATTCAAATTTCAGATGGCCGTAAGTATTGTAGACTAAAACTTTATTTTCTGAAAGTACAGCCACTGATTGATGTCTCCTTGAAATTGAACGCAAACGCCTGCCGGTTTCAATCTCAGAAACAAGGCTACCCTTTTTATCAAGCAAAATGATATTTTGATTACGTTCATCATAAGTTTTAGAAAACGTCAACGCTATGCCCGAATATTTATCAACGCAAATCGTACATGGTGTTGCGTAATTTCTGTAATTAAATTCATTAACTTCACCATGCGAATCGATAAAGATTGAAGATTTACTTCCGATTGCCACAATATTTCCGTTGCTTAAATAATCTATTGAAATAATCATGTTTCCCGGAAAATTAAAAGTAAACTTTGGTATTTCTGATTTATAATCAAAAACGTAAATCATCGAACTGGCGGTGCCGCTCGAAGATTCCAAACCGCAAACTGCAGCTTGCTTCCCGTCAGCTTTAATTGCTATATCGGAAGCATATATGCGCGCAAAATAAAACTTGTATTTTTGTTTTTTGTTGCCGTCAAAAATAATCATTTCTGAATTATAAGTGTTAGAGTCTGTTATAAATCCATAGGTATCACGCTCAGAAATTGCAGCAGAAGTAATGTTTTGCTCGAGCTTACCCTTAAAAATCTGTTCGGATTTACTCATTATCCTAAAATCGTTTCCACCACAATCGTATATAAGATTTCTTAACCTGCTGATTTTCATCTTAGGATTGCTCAAATTGTGATTTTCTGAAATCATAGCCTTAGCGGTTTTGTTTAAAACGGTGTATGACGTGTCGCTTAATATTATGCAGTCACCATCCACAGAAGAAAAATTCCCAATTTCCACATTTTCACCTTCGAATTCTACCGGAAAACCAGGACCGCAACCAAACTCAGCAATTTTATTTTTTAAAAAACAAGAAATATTATTTGGGTAAAATAAATTATGATTGATGAAAAAAAATATTAATAAAAAACTTACAAAAAAGGAAATAAAAACAAGCTTTAAACGCTCTAACAAACCGACTTTTTTTTTACGCTTGATTATATCATTCATAAATCAGCAACCGTTAAAAAATTAATCAAAACACAAAATTCGCCTGAGTATAAACTAAATACCCTAAAATTGCAAAATAAACGCTCGCTCTTTTATAAAAATAAATTAACTTAAAAAATCCTGGAAAAAAACTATTGATTAACCTTATTTTTTTCTCGTAATTTTAATTTTTCTAAAATCATGTGAGCACATTTGTAAATATTTCCGCCTCCCATAGTTAAGATTAAATCTCCTTCGCAAGCATTTTGAAAAAAAAACTCAGAAATATTTTCAAAACTACCAAGGCAATGACAATTTTCAATCCTTTCGGCAAGTTGCTCCGCTTTAATTCCGTAAGTATTTATCTCACGAACAGGCAATATATCTGTTAATATTACATTTTTAAAATTAGAAAGCGCTTGAACAAATTCCTCAAACAGAAAAAAGGTACGGGAAAAAGTATGAGGCTGAAAAACCGCCCAAACTCTTTTTGCATTTAATTTTGAAGCAGTATTGTAGGCGGCTATAATTTCACGCGGGTGATGCGCAAAATCATCTATAACCGCAACACTACAAGATTCACCTATTTTTTCAAAACGACGTTTGGTTCCGTTGAACAAACGTAAAGGTTCTTGACAAGCTTCAACACTAATTCCTAAAAATTCACAGACAGAAATAGCTGCAAGAGCATTGTAAACATTATGCTCCCCAGGTACGTTTAAGTTAATTCTAACTCTATTTTCACCTACAACAGCGTCAAAGCTCGCACAAACAGAATCATCAAGCGAAATGTTCTGCGCGTATACGTCCGAGCCCGGATTTAAAGAATAAAAAATTTTTTTAACTTCAACATCCTTTACACATTCCACCGAGTTCAAATCATCAGCATTGATTATAAGCGCCTTACTACATTTCAACGCAAATTTTTCAAACGATTTTTTTTCGTTTTCTATGTCTCCAAAATAATCAAGATGATCGTTATCTACATTAAGAATAACCCCTAACGAAGGTTTCAGATATAAAAAACTATCTTGGAATTCACAAGCCTCACACACACAAAATCGAGTTCCCCCCGCTACCCCTCCACACCCCAAATCGATCATTTCAGACCCGACTATTGCGGTCGGATTTTTACCCAGATCCATTAAGATGGAAGTAATCATAGCGGAAGCAGTAGTTTTCCCATGCGAACCAGAAACTGCAATTAGATCATCGCATCCATTAGCAATAAGACCCAAAAATTCACTTCGTTTTAGTGTTTTTATTTTTCGAGTGTATGCAGCTACCAATTCTGGGTTTTCCTCTTTAATCGCTCCAGAATAAACAACAAAATCAAAATCAGTGATATTTTCGGCGCTGTGCCCAGCAAAAAAATTAGCTCCTAAAGAAACTAGACGCTTAGTCGATGCAGATTCATGTAAATCCGAACCTGAAACATTACACCCGTAAGAAATTGCAATTTCGGCCAAAGGAGCTATTCCGGAACCTCCCATTCCTATAAAATGGATGGATTTCCCCAAAATATCACTTCTTGAAAGATTAACGCGGCCGCATTCCAATAACGAACCGTACATTATATTTACCTCACTGATAACTAATTATAATAAACATTAATAAAATTTTAATACGAAATAACCCTTAGTTGAACTTCCATGGGCCATATTTTTTCATCAATACTACTGCAATTGTGGTAGCACCCGCAACAACCAAAAATATAGATATTATACCGCGCAAAACGTAACTTTCCTGCTTATGCAGATCTACAGGTGTAACCTCAGAAAACTGCTCTATCTCACCGGAACTCACTTCTGGCAAGACAACCCCTTCACGCTCAGGTTTAGACGAACTATTTTCAGATTGATTTTGAGTATTGGAAGCGGCGGTAGCTTGCTTTGTTTCATTTTTATCCTCAAGAGGTCGCTGGGGCTGCTTTTGAGACGCTGGTTTACTTTGGGATTCCCTTTCAGGCGTCAACTCAGAAACCTCTCCCCTTTTTAGTTCCAACTTTTCCGACTCCTTAGGGGCATTATCTCGAATTTCTTTTTTTTTATTTTCTTTTACAGTTTCGTCACGGGGAACAATAACAATACCAGAATCATTGTTCTCAATCGCCCTCACGGATACAGCTAAAAATGTTAAAAAAGTAAAAAATATAGCAAAAAACTTCAAACTTCACACCTCTAAACAAAACACCGTATTCGTGACATTATATGCCTTGAATAAAATTCAAGTCAAACTTCATTAAGCCTGTAGACAAAAATTAAAAATAACCAAGTTCAATGTTGTTAAAAATTAATTTTCATTTGCACTTAAAAAGAATGTAAATGGAGGTATGGCATGCTGAAAAACTTTAATTATCTAGTGTTATCAAGGGAGTACGAGTTTTTTGTTAGTCTAGAGCCTTCTATAATGTTCTCGATTTAACCCTATCTATAAACAATAACGGCTCTGAAAATCCAAATACAGTTTACTGTTTATTGTAAAAATCTGAGTAAAAATATACTTGCCAAACGATTAAAATATATAAAAAATGGAATGGTGTAGAATGAAATTTGAATGTCTTTAAAAATTTGAAGAGAGATCTTCGAA
Organism: Oscillospiraceae bacterium; assembly: GCA_031275995.1. GTDB lineage: Bacteria > Bacillota > Clostridia > Oscillospirales > Acutalibacteraceae > Improbicoccus. The sequence goes on from JAISNY010000025.1 coordinate 51,254, forward strand.
TAAGAAGTATGAGGTATCAATGAATTCAGTAATCGGTGTTTTTAAAAAAATAAAAGAAAAAGCAAAAAATTATAATTCCAAAAACTACGTGCCATGGTTATTTCTGCTCATTATAGTGATTGCGGCAATTGTAGGAATTTTTATTGCCATGGAACAAAACAATAAATCATACGTACATTCTTCGATCATGTTTGGAACCCAAGCGAGACAAACTCTATTTGGTGAAAAATCAAACTCAACTGCAACAAAAGTTCAATCGGCAATCACTGAATTAGAAGAAACTATTTCTTATGAAATAGATGGCTCCGATATCGCGAGGCTTAACTTTAACGCAGGTGAAAAATGGATTAAGCCTAAGGAAGAAACGATTATAATTTTAAGAAAAGCTGTCGACGTAGCAAAGCATTCCGGCAGAGTTTACGATCCGACTTCTTCTAATCTTCACAAACTCTGGGGGATTGACTCGGGGAAAGTCCAAGAACCTGAACGAAAAGAATTAGATGACCTTCTTAAAACTGTAGATTATAGAAATATCCTAATAGATGAAAATGACAGAGTTAAACTTGAAAATTCAGAAACTACTGTTTCTTTAAGTTCGGTAGCTAAGGGTGCAGCCTGCGAAAAAGCTGTTGAAATTTATAAAAATTCACGAATTAATCATGGGTTCATTTCAATCGGGAATGTCTTGGGTTTTTACGGGCATAAACCTGATGGAACACCTTGGCAAATTACTATCGAAGACTTCATTAATCATCTCGAAAGTAACCCGGTTGCATCTTTAAAATTGGAGCGAGATTTTGTTGCTACATTCGGTTCCAATAATGAAAAAGTAGAATATAACAACAGAATTATCAACAAAATAATTAATGCCAAAACTGGAATGATTCCTGAAAACAATATTTCTTCCGTAACTATAATTCATTCAGATGGTGTTATTGCATGCGCGCTTGCACAGGTTTGTGCGGTGTTAGGACCGGAAAAGAGTGTTGAAATTTTAAAATATTACGGTGCAGAATCCGTTTTTATTGATTCTGAGAAAAAATTGATAATTACTCCCAATCTCGAGCATAATATAGTAATTTTAAATCCAGAATATAAAATTAAGTTAATAGACGTTTCATAAAATTGATACATATAATTTTATAAATTCTAAACGTACTTAAGTATATTGCAATAAAAACTAACATTCAACCGAATTAATATTAAAAATTTAGCATTTTGACTATTTTGTACGACCGTAATCGTATATTTAACATACTGATTACTCGTGGACATATTGGCAGACGTTCCCATTTTACCTCCTAAAAGCAAAATATTCGTTTTTTAGCACAGAGTTTAACTCAATCTTTGAAAAAATTGGATAAAATTACGTTTTTTTTGAAAAGGGCTTTACTTTTTAAAAGAAATTATGTTACGATGATCTTGCGGTTCGATTCGGGGATTAATCAGACCGCATTAGTAACGTAATATAATTTAGCTATATATGTTTTAAGTTATTCCGGTTTGAGCGCCGGAAGAATAGTTGGTAGCATCATATTTTTGATGTTTTAGGTTTCTTATTGTTGATATATCGTTCCAATTTTTCTGCGATTTTATGTTTAAATCGTTGGTAGCATCGTAGTTGTCATATTTTAGGTTTTTGGTTGAGTTGTCAAATCATTGATACGAATGCGATTCCGGAATTCGATTCAGTCTGGAGCGGTATCAGTTTGATTCGGCTCGCGATTGTGAGCTCTTGCTTGACGTTGCTCTTGGTTGTCGTGAATTCGTTATCATAACCTTGGAAAAAGTTCCTATTTTCCGGGTTGACTTTGCAGCGATATAGGTCGCAACTGGAATCTCATGCCATTGCGGGGAATCGCGGAGCAGATTGGCTTTGTCGCCGCCGGGGAGGATATGCCCTGCGGAACAGCCTCTACCTGTCGGGAAACCTTGTGGGTTTCGTGCCTTGAGTAAGTTCGCGCCTTACATCATAACGGTCGTGTTGGCTTTCGTCTGTCTTGAACTTGCTCAGTTGATGACGATGCGTGGCTCATTTGATATTGATGACTTCATCTTAAATAGTCGGGGCTTGAATAGTCGGGGCTTGCCTTGGGTTTTGGATTCTCAGAAAAGCGGTTGGATGAATTGCCCAATGAGCAATAAGGGGTGTTCAAATTTAACGATTTGCTTGTGGGGTGTGCATTTTATCAATAGATGGTACTAACGCCAAATCTTAAGATTCATATCAATACAGTTGTAACGATTTGTCAAAAAGGTTTCACTTTTTAGTCGTTAAATTTTTTATGTTTCGTTACACAAAATGCAACCCCCTGATAAATTCAGTATTTAGGCCATTATTAAGCGTTTTTGTTTCCTAATTATTATTTTCCCTCTGCGCAATAGACTCAAAAATTTGCTTCGAAGTTTTAGGATCACGATAAGTTAACATCTGACGGCTGAGAATCGTATAATTTAATTGATCCTAATAAACATATTGTCGGGAAAGCACATACTTCTACTGCCGAACGAATGAATCGTCTTTTGCACCATTATTTGGCAAGATTTGCGAGAAAAACATACTGTTGGCCGAAAAGTTTGGCAATGATGGAAAATTCTATTTTGCTGTTTATGAATAAATGTATATTT